>JJNX02000008.1 GCA_000681355.2 Peptococcaceae bacterium SCADC1_2_3 | reverse complement strand
TCCCGGCAAGGTCGTCCCAGCCAAAGGAGATGTCCACCATGCGGGAGAGGTCCCCTGCCCCCTTGTAACCATGCCGCTTCATGCTCTCAATCCACTTGGGATTTAAAATGCGGCTGCGGAAGACGTGCTTGGCCTCCTCGGCAGTGGAACGCATTTTCACCCGCTCAAGATCGGAACTGTCCCCGCTGTAAGAACGGGGCAAAACTCCTTTAAAAGCCTTTACCGCGGCAATCATGCCGCCATGGTAAGAATAGTTATCATCACTGTCGAGAATGTAGAAGGCGAACTGGAGGAGCGGACAGATTTCCAGGCGGATTTCTCACCGCAAAACCCTATTGGACAAAAGGGTTGACCACTTTAACCGTATCAAACAATTGATTATGCTGGATGTCCTCTGTAAACAGGGTCGTACACCTGGCGAGAAGGGCGCTTGCTACAATCAAGGAGTCCCAAAAAGCGATTTGGTACCGGTTTTGAATTTGGAATGCCTCGTAGATTACCGTGGTTGTCATTGAGATTACGTTTAAGGAAAGGCTGATCCTGTAAATCAGTTGTTGGGCCTCTGCGGCAGGAAGGAGGGGAGCTTTTTTCAAGAAGTTCACATAGAGTTCATTTAAAACCTGAACGCTTATCCACCCAGTGCCTTTCTTCATGACTTGAGAAAGAAGATTTAAAGAAAGCTGCTGTTTTAGCATTTCTTGGGTGGAAAAGGCATAAAACAGAATGTTGGTATCAAAGAATACTTTATCTTTCATACACGGTGTCTCTCTTTAAAGGGCCTTCTTGAAAAGGCAGACCTTGTTGCATTAATTTTATTAAGTGTTCGATTTCAGATTCAGATGCACTGGGGGGGGCAAAAGGGACAAATGAAAGACCCTCACTGCAGATTAACTCAATGAGAAGGGCCTCTTGTTCTTCTGCAGACAAGGAAACAAAATCAGCTAATATGCGTTTAACTGATGAACCCATGGTAAGATTCTCCCCTTTTATAGTTTACAGTTGCCTTTATTTAAATTATAAGACATTTTGGGGAGAAAGGCAAGGCAAATGTTGCTGTCGCTTCCTGCCAAAGAGAAACTGAGCAATGAAAGGGGTGGTTCAGGAAAGTTTAGCTGCGGCAGGATTAAGAATGATGTGGCGAAAGAGATGCTTTTAATGTTTATTAATACTGTTAATAAAATGGTGTAAAAAAGGTAGAAAAATCTGGTTTAAAAAACAACTGGGCTTTAGGAGGAGGTATTTTATAATGCTATTCAGGCACAAGAAGCTTTTATGCCTTTTAACGGCAGTGACATTTTTCTTTACAACTGTTTCCCCAGCCCTGGCAGCAACGGCAAGAGCACTGGGGACAAGTTTAAAACCGCAGTTGGAGTTGCTGCATGAGATACCCCTGGGTAACGTTTCCGCCGATAAGATACCGGATGTGACCGGCAAAAGTTGGGGGTCGGGCATTCCTTTTACAGAGCAGGTTGTTTCTCCGGACGGGAAGTATGTCCTGGTAGTGGAAGCAGACAAGATGGTGCTTTATAGTGTTGGCTCGGGGAAACAAGTGTGGCAGAAGATGACCTATGGCGGAGTAGACAACCATGAGATGGTTAACGACAGGGTATTCTTAACGGAAAAGTACAGCTACGGTAAAAAGAAGGAGCACAGTTATATCACTTGCCTGGATATAAAGACAGGCAAGGAACTCTGGAAGTATGACGTGCAAAAAGACTTGAAGCCCCTGGTTAGCAAATACATGCCTGCCGATGCTCCTCCAAGCTGGTGGGGCTATTTAGAAATTGTTATTCACGGCGATAAGCTGATTTTGGTTGGCTACAACTCATGGAAAAAGAAAGAGCGGGCTGATAGAGTGGAGGTGCTTTTAGCCTTAAGTCACCAGGGCAAGCTTCTATGGAAGGTCAACTCCTACGGTTATCCCGGCATCACGTGCATGAGCAGGATAGGATTAATCGGAGGAAAGCTGGTCACGGGCACGTATTCTTATGGAGAAAAAATCACCGGACAGGCTTATGCTCACGCCTTTAATCTCAACACGGGGGAAAAACTATGGAAGTTCGAGGTTAAAAATGACCCTTCTATGAATTACAGCGAAAAAGTAAACGTTGCGGTTGATGTGGCGGGCGACAAAGTAGTGGCTGTGACCAATTTTGGCAAGGTATATGTGCTCAACTCCAACGGCGAAAAAATAAGGGATTTTACAGCTTTTAAGCCCATTGTGCATAAGGGTATTACTGTCTGCACCAGCGTTTTTGCTGGTGTACTGGGCAGCGGTAACACGGTTGTACTTGCTCCAGGCAAGACCTATGTCAAAGGAGCCACGAGTTACTATGCCAAGCCGCCTGTAGAGCATCCTGACGCCAACTCAATTATGGTCTTTGATTTGGGTGGCAACCTCCAGTGGAAATTCAGGCTGGGTGGTCAGGCCTCCGGGAGGCTGATTAAGAACAACTACCTGATTTTTTCCACTACTCACAATGCTGATACACTCGATTACAGTTACACCGGGGTTTATGTTTTTGACCTTTCACAGCCTGGTAAAGGTGAAGTTAAAAAGTCAGTGCTGGATCGCTATCTGGGCTACTACCATACCGATGGTGCGGTTAACTCTGCCACCAAGGTTAGCGCTTCAGATGATGGCCGAATTATCGCCACGGCTACTTGGCCCACCAGGGTGGGCACTAAGAAGTATGGGAAGCACGCGCTGTATATTTTAAGGTTGAAGTAAGCAGTTTTGTTAAGTGAGAAGAGTCAGAGTATGATCTATGGTGATGGTTGGCTATAATGGGGCGGAAAATTAAAAATTCGATTGAGGGAGTTGTAGGGGCGTATGGCCATACGCCCCTACCGGTAGCAGGAAATATCGGCCGCAGAGAAAATAGTTTAAAAGGAGCAGGTGAAATAGTAAAATGGCAATAGGTCATTGCTCAGGTAGTAAAAGAGACGTGGCAATTTTAGACTTATAAGACGAGGGTTATTATAGATGTTGGAAATGCAAGTGGAGATTTTGCTTAAAGTGATAAATTTTTGCCTGGGCGTTTTTATCTGGATTGTACCGGCCATGCTGGTGGTAAATGTGCTGCTGGAACTTGGAGTACTGAAAAAATTCATTGCCCCGGCCGGTTGGTTTTTTGCCCGTTTTGCCAACCTGCCGCCGGAAGTGGCGGCGGCTTTTATTTCTAGTTTCGGTTCTTCTTATGCCGGGGGCTCAATGCTGGTTAACCTGCAGGAAAGGGGGCTTTTGACCAGCCGGCAGACATTCTTAGCTGCCCTTACCTTTTCTGTACCCCTTCATGTGCGTGAAATTTTCAGCTATTATCTGCCTGTTGCTTTCCCCTTGCTGGGCATGGTTTTGGGGGCTATTTACCTGGGGGTGCATACGGCAACAATTTTGGTTAAGGTATTTTTCGTTATGCTGGTAGGGAAGCTTACTCCAGGCAGTTTTATTGTTTCGGAGAAAGCTGGAGAGAAAAAAACGGGGAAAGAGCTGTCCTTAGCGTTTTACGATGGTTTGAGTAGTTGTCTCAGGCCGCTTAAACGCATGGCCTTAACTATTCCCTTAACTGCTTGGCTGATTTTTGAGTTAAATGCCCTGGGGGTTTTCGAGGTCATTCCCATTCGGGGGGAAAGCCTGGGTCTGCCTCCCTGCAGCACGGCCTGTTTGGTCAGCTATCTGGCCAGTCCCCTGGTGGGACTGGCTTCCCTGGCGGCCTGTTTCCATGGCGGGGAGATGACGATGATCCAGGCAATCAGGACAATGCTTTGGGGGAGTCTTCTAAGCGGGTCGGTGCTCTTGGTACGGTTTTCTGGTACTTACTATCTGGGGGTTTACGGACCGGTGTTGGGTATGAAGTTAAGCCTGGCTTCTTTTGTTATTAGTAGTGCGGTTTACGCCTCTTGCCTGATTGTAGCCCAAATTGGATAAGGGAGAATCGTGTTGCTTCAAGAAATAAGTGGTAATAAACCTCAGGACAAAAAGATTAAACTGTTGATTTTGCGGGTAACCAATGACTGCAACCTTCGCTGCGGTTACTGTTATGCTTGCGGCGGGGACAGCCTGGAAAGTATGTCCTGGGATGTTGCCAGGCAGGCGGTGGATTATGCTCTTGCCCGGAGTAAGTTTTTGAAAATCCAGTTTACCGGCGGCGAGCCGTTATTGAATTTTACGCTGGTTAAAAAAGTTATTGATTATACCAAAAAATTTCCGGTTAGTTTTCAGATTCAAACCAATGGAACCTTGATTAGTATGGCGGTTGCTGAAGAGCTAAAAGCCCTAAGAGTAGCGTTGGGTGTGAGTCTGGACGGCCCGCCGGCAGTAAATGACTTGCTTCGCCCGATTAAAGGGGGTGAGCCTTCTACCATGGCTGTTATCCATGGCTTGCAAAATCTGGGGACGGTAGGAGTAAAGGTAGGGTTGACTGCTGTTTTGACCAAAGAAAGCACAGCTTACTTGCCCCGCCTGGTGGAACTGGCTGCTTACCTGGGAAATGTTCATGGTATTGCCCTGGATTTGCTGCGCCCGATGGGGAGATGCCTGCCGGGCAAAATCCTTCCTCCACCTCCAGGATTGCTGGCGCAACAAGTAAAAGCAGCCCTTTATCGTTCGGCAGAACTGGCCGCATGGGGAGGCCCGCTGGTTCGCTTTAGGGAAGTGGAGCGTTTAAGATACCAGTTGCGCCATAAGGTAGCCAGAAGGCATTATTGTTATGCCACTACTGGCCAGTCCCTGGTAGTAATGCCGGATGGGTCGGTTTATCCCTGTTCTTCCCTGGCCGGGGCGCCTGCTTTTTATCTTGGCAATGTTAGTGAGCAGGGATTTTCTCTGAGCCAGGCCCTATCTGAAGTACCATTCTTGTTGCGTACGGTAGATGAGATTGAAGGTTGCCGGAGTTGCCCGGATAACTGGTTTTGTGGCGGTGGCTGTCTTGCTCGGGCTTACGCTTATTCAGAGCAAACAGACCACTCCTATTCTGGCGATTGTCAGTTGAAGAAAGTTTTTCTGGAGCATGTGCGGGAGACAGAAGCTATGAAAAGTATCTCTTTCACCCCCACCCCCACCCCAACCCTCCCCCGTCAAGGGGGAGGGAGATAAATGAGCATCTTAAGGCCCAAAATATCCCCGTCAAGGGAGGATCGGAAGGCATCTTCACTGGCGGGAGGGAAAGCAAATTCCCCCCTCCCCTTGTGGGAGGGGGTTAGGGGGAGGGGGAATCTTTTATAAGGAGGACAGTGATGTATAAACGAGTGGTGTATCCCTTTACGGCTCTTATTGGCCAGGAAAAGATGAAGAAGGGACTCTTGCTAAACGCGGTCAACCCGCGGCTCGGCGGCGTACTGGTACGCGGCGAAAAAGGGACGGCCAAGTCTACGGCGGTACGGGCGCTGGCAGCACTTTTGCCGGAAATAGAGGTGGTAGTGGGCTGCCCGTTTAACTGCAATCCGGATGATTACAGCAGGCTTTGCCGGCTTTGCCGTTCCCGCCTGGCGGACGGGTGGAAGCTGGAGAGAACCCGCCGGCAGGTGCAGGTGGTGGACCTGCCGGTATCGGCTACCGAGGACAGAGTGGTGGGCAGCCTTGATTTTGAATATGCCATTTTACATGGGCAGCCCCGTTTTGAGCCGGGATTACTGGCCCGGGCCAACCGGGGGATTATTTATATTGACGAAGTAAATCTTCTGGACGACCATATTGTGGACGTGCTTTTAGACGCAGCAGCCATGGGAGTGAACGTGGTGGAACGGGAGGGCATCTCTTACCAGCACCCGGCAGAATTCATCCTGGTAGGCACCATGAACCCGGAAGAGGGAGACCTGCGCCCCCAGTTGATTGATCGCTTCGGCCTTTGTGTCCAGGTGGAGGGCGTGAAGGATATAGAAGAACGGATGGAAATTGCCCGGCGCAGGGAGGCTTTTGATGCCGACCCTCTGGACTTTCTTGAGCAGTGGTCAGTAGAGGAACAAAAGTTGCGGGAAAGAATCGTTGCCGCCCGCCAGTTACTGCCCGCCGTAGCCATCCCGCCGCAGTTGCTCGACCTGATTGCCAGACTGAGCTTAAAGGCTTTTGTAGCCGGTCACCGGGCTGACATCATTATGGCTGCTGCAGCCCGTACTATAGCTGCCTGGGAAGGCCGCGCCGAAGCAACGGAAAGCGATGTTTATGAAGCTGCCGAACTGGTTTTGTTTCACCGGATGCGGGAGGCGCCCCCGCCGCCTCAGGAGCAGCCTGAGCCAGAACAGGAAGAGCCAGAAGAGCAAGAAGAATCCACTGAAAAAGAAGCGGAAGAAGACCCTTCTCAGGAGGAAAATACTTCCTCAGAGGAAGACAACAGGCAGCAGCCACCACCTCCGCCCGGAGAAGAAGAGCAGGAATGGGAAGAGCAGAATGAGCAAGAACAAAACGAGACGCAAGAACCTGATCTGCCTGCTGCAGTACAGGAAATTGTTTTTTCCGTTGGCCGTCCTTTTCCTGTTAAGCGCATCACCCTTGATCGGGACCGGATCTTACGAAAGGGCTCCGGGAGGCGCTCCCGCACCAGGACTGCCTCTAAAGCCGGGCGTTACGTGCGCAGCACCATGCAGCGCAAAAACAACGACCTGGCTTTTGATGCCACTATGCGGGCAGCAGCTCCCTACCAGTTACGCCGAAAAAGGCAGGATGTAGCCATTGCCATTGAACCTACCGATATCCGGGAAAAAGTGCGCGAGAAGCGCATCGGCAACTTTTTGCTTTTTGTGGTTGATGCCAGCGGTTCCATGGGAGCCCAGCAGCGGATGGTAGAGACAAAGGGCGCCATTCTTTCCCTTCTCCTGGATGCCTACCAGAAGCGGGACCGGATTGGGATGGTAGTTTTTAGGGGTGATAAAGCAGAGGTACTCCTTCCTCCTACCAGCAGCGTGGAGATGGCCCATAAGCTGCTGGAAGAATTGCCGACAGGCGGTAAGACGCCTCTTTCCGCGGGGTTGATTAAAGCATTTGAAGTGGCCAAAGCGCACTTATATAAAGACCCCCACACCTCGCCGCTTTTAATTTTAGTTTCAGATGGCAAGGGCAACGTCAGCCTGGGAGAAGAAAAACCTTTGGTTGAGGCTCGCCGGGCGGCTGAAATCATCCGCAACGATGAAAGAATCAAAGCACTCGTGATTGATGTAGAAAAAGGTACCTTTCTTACTTTTGGCCTGGCCCGGGAGTTAGCCTTGACACTTGGTGCCGACTATTACAAGATTGAAGATTTAAAAGCCGACACTCTGGTCCAGGCGATAAAACAGTTAGAATAACAAGGAAAGGCTGATTGAAAAATGACCAACCAAAACAGAATTTACTCCTTTGCCGCTATAGTGGGACAGGAGGAAATGAAAAGAGGGTTGCTGCTTAACGCTATTAACCCTAAGCTTTCCGGCATCCTTATCCGGGGAGAAAAAGGCACGGCCAAGTCTACTGCGGTGCGCGCCCTGGCCGCGCTGCTGCCGGAAATCGGGGTGGTGACAGATTGTGCTTTTGGTTGTGACCCGGATGACGTGGCCACAGTATGTGCTTCCTGTCGGGAACGCTTGAGTAAGGGTGAAGTTTTACCGCGTTCCAAAAGGGAAATGCGGGTGGTAGAGTTGCCCGTATCAGCTACCGAAGACCGGGTGGTAGGCACGCTGGATATTGAACAGGCCATCAAAAAAGGAGAAAAGCATTTTGAACCGGGAGTTTTGGCCCAGGCCAACAGAGGTATTCTTTACGTAGATGAAGTTAACCTCCTGGACGATCATATTGTAGACGTGCTTTTGGATTCAGCGGCTATGGGTGTCAACACTGTAGAGCGGGAAGGGGTTTCCTTTACTCACCCGGCAAATTGTAAAAGCCCAGGCTTTACTGCCAAAAGTAGGGGTATCAGAAGAAATATTGTATACAATTGCCAAAATCGCGGTGGAAATGGGAGTGGACGGTCACCGCGCCGATCTGGTAATGATGAAAGCAGCAAAAACAATGGCCGCCCTAACCGGTCGCGAAGAAGTTCAAAAAGAGGATGTTTACCAGATTGTTAATCTAGCGCTAATGCACCGGATGCGCCGTAAGCCTTTCCAGGATATGGAGGTTGATTTGGAAAAGCTAAGCAAGGTTTTAAATAAGTAATAAAGGCACAGAGGCACAGAGGCACAGAGGCACAGAGCTTTAGGTTAAGGTTTGAGGTTAAAGATATGAGGGGGGTAAAATGTCCCTTTAAGATTTAGTAGGGACGAGAAATTAAATTATGGTAATTCAAATTAACAAACTAACTAAAAAATACGGTGACTTAACGGCCGTTGATAACCTGGATTTGCATATCCGGAAAAAAGAGGTCTTTGCCCTTTTGGGACCCAACGGGGCAGGGAAAACCACCACCATTAGAATGCTTACCATGCTAACCATACCCACCGGTGGAAAAGCCTTAATTAACGCCCAAGATGTGACCAGTAATAAAGTAAAAAAGGAAATTGGGGTTGTTCCCCAGCACATGAACCTGGATTTAGAACTAACGGCCTGGGAAAACTTAGAACTGCACGGCCGCTTGCACAATATGCCGCGGGATAAACTAAAGGCAAGGATAAATGAACTGCTTACTTTTGTAGAAATTAACCCCCGGGCCTTTGAACTGGCGAGCAATTTTTCTGGGGGGATGAAACGCCGGCTAATGATTGCCCGGGCGCTTATGCATTATCCCAGCATCCTGTTTTTAGATGAGCCAACCGCGGGTCTGGACCCTCAAACCAGGCGTAAAATCTGGGATTTAATTCGCCGTCTGAATGCTGCCGGGTTAACCGTCCTCATGACCACCCATTACATTGAAGAAGCGCAGATTTTATGCCACCGGGTGGGGATTATGGATAAGGGACGTTTAATTGCCTTAGGCACCCCGCAGGAGCTAATGGAAAAGGTAGGAGAAGTGGTGGTAGAATTTTTTGGGGGCACAGATACAGGCTATAAATTTTTTGCCAGGCGCCAACAGGCTTTAGAATACGTGAGCCATTTAAAAGGCGATTTTCTCGTTCGAGAGGTAAACTTAGAAGATGTTTTTGTGGAAATTACGGGACGTAAGGTGGGTGATTAACATGGGTTTTTACGCTGTCTTTTGGCGGGAAATGGTTACTTTAAAGCGGACCTTTTTTAAGTTTTTTGCCTCCCGCCTGGTCAGTCCCCTGCTTTATCTAATCGCTTTTGGTTGGGGGTTGGGCCGGGGCATAAAAATGGACGGCGGGAACTACCTGGAATACATAGTGCCAGGGATTATTGCTTTATCGGCTATGAGCACCAGTTTTAACGCCGTGGGGACTTCTTTAAACATAAGCCGGCTTTATAATAAAACATTAGAAGAATACCTGATTGCTCCGGTTACGGCCCAGGCTTTTGTTTTAGGCAAAGTGTTATCAGGGGTAGTGCGCGGCTTAATTGCTTCCCTAATAATATTAGGACTGGCCTTTATTTTTAGAGCCCACTTTAACCTGAACGGCTGGTTATTTCTGGTTATTATACTTACTTGTTTTTTATTTAGCGCCCTAGGGGTAATTGCCGCCATGACCATTAATTCCCATGAGGATATGGGTAATTTTAATACTTTTATCATCCTGCCCATGTCCTTTTTATGCGGTACATTCTTTTCACCCAATCAATTGCCTGATGCCGTAGCTCTTTTTATTGAAATTTTACCCCTGACACACGCCAGTTTATGTTTAAGGGAAATTGCCCGGAACGGGGACATTTTGCCCGTTTCCCTGGGAGTGTTGGTAGCTTACACCCTGGTTTTATATGCCGGCGCGGTCCTGGTTATGCAAAGAGTGCGGGATTAAATTAAATCATTGGTCTTCGGGTTGCCGAGTATCTTTCTCATCTTCGGCAAGTGCCTTGCCGGCTAAATAAATGTCGTCAGAATGAAGGTTATTATTTCCGCGGGAAGGGATTAAGCTAAGTAATATCTTTGTATCTTTCTAAAACTTCTAAGGTTTTAATTCAAATTATGCCGGAAGAAGAGTGGGTAAAAGAAATTTTTAAGCTATGCTGCTTGCTCTATCCTGAAAATATCGGCAAACATTACCTTGGATTCAATAATCCGAGCATCCATATAATGGTTGATTGCTTCCAAGGTAAGCTGTTCATTCAAATCCTTCTTTTGCTTTTGGCTCTGGTTCTTTCCAGCCGGCATAGCGATCAGTGATTCTGAAATAAGAACAATAACTGAAGATACACGAGCAAAAATGGAAGTGCTCATTGCCGGAGAAGTTGAAAAATCTATGTACTTTTTGTGAAAAGAAAAGAGGCTAAAGATGCAATTACCACACTCCTTGGATATATCAATAAAAAATTCAGGTGAATAAATTACCTGGAATTAGAAAAGAAAGGTTACCCCCGGCATTGTTTTACTTGACCATATTTAATTTGCAATGGTATAATTTGAATTACGTTAATTAGCCAGATTGAGATAAACAATCGGAGGAAGAGTCGGGCCAGTGAGAATATTTGAGTATATGGGAAAGGAACTTTTTAACCGTTTTGGCCTGCCGGTACCAAAAGGAAAAGTGGTCTCTTGTGCTGATGAAGCAGCTTTGGCGGCTGCAGAAATTGGTCCGGTAGTAATCAAAGCACAGATTCTTTCGGGTAAACGCGGGAAAAGCGGCGGCATTAGATTTGCAAACACACCGGCAGAGGCTAAAAGTATTGCTTTGGAATTGTTAGGCGCAAATATCCGGGGTTACCTGGTAGAAAAACTACTGGTAGAAGAAAAATTAGCTGTTGATCAGGAATTTTATTTAGCCGTTACGATTGACGAAGGAGCCAAAAGTCCAGTAATTATTGCTTCTAATCAGGGTGGCATAGATATTGAAGAAGTACCTGAAAACCGGATTTTAAAGGTTCATACCGATGTAGAACTTGGCATGTACCCTTTTATTGCCCGTAACATTGTTCGCCGGTTAGGTCTGGATTTAGGCAGCCAGCACGGAAAGGAACTGGTTAAGGCAATTTTAGCAACTTATCAAGTATTCCAGGAAAAAGATGCGGTACTGGTTGAGATTAACCCGCTGGTATTTAGTGGGGAGAAAGTTTTTGCTGCTGATGCCAAGGTAATTATTGATCCTGATGCCCGGTTTAGACAAAAAGATATTCCATACGTAGAAGGCCAAACCGAAACGGAAAAACTGGCCCAGGACCTCGGTATTTCTTACGTCGAACTAAAAGGGGACATTGCCGTAATGGCCAATGGGGCCGGCATTGCCATGAGTACCCTGGATATACTTCTGCATTATGGCGGAACACCGGCTAATTTTTTGGATGTAGTTGGTGGAACCGATACAGAAACTATTGCTCGAGCTTTAGAAATTTTACTGGCGAAGAAGCCGAAAGTTATTTTTATTAATATTTTCGGCGGTAGTACCCGCTGTGATGATGTTGCCAGAGCTTACGCGAAAGTTAAGAAGAAAGGTTCTGGCATCCAGGTACCGGTAGTAATCAGACTGGTGGGAACTAACCAGGATGAAGGATGGCGTATTTTACAGGAGTGCGGTATCAAGGCATACACAGATATGGAGGAAGCAGCGGCTAAAGCAGTGGAGTTGGCCGTACATGCACCAGCAGGTAGTTCTAGCTAAAGGAATGGTTTTAATGGCTATTATTGTTAATCAAAATACTAAGGTGATTGTTCAAGGCATAACCGGTAAGCAGGGTTCTTTTCATACCAGGCAAATGTTAGCTTACGGGACAAAAGTTGTTGCCGGTGTAGCTCCTGGAAAAGGCGGTATAACGTATGAAGGCGTGCCGGTTTATGACACTGTACAAGCGGTTTTAGAAAACCACCAGGTTGATGCCACGGTAATCTTTATCCAAGCTGCAATAGCTAAAGACGCTGTGATGGAGGCCCTGGAAGCTGGAATCGGGATTGTGGTGGTAATTACCGAACACATTCCGATCCATGACGAACTTGAGTTTATCTCCTACGCCCGGCGCAAAGGAGCAATTCTTATTGGTCCTAATACATTTGGCATTATTTCTTCTGGAAAGTGCCAAATCGGTATCCCGCCCAATCAGTTTTTTATCCCTGGTCCGGTGGGGTTGGTATCCCGTAGCGGAACTTTAGCTTATGAGATTGCAAAAAAACTGGCTGCAGCTGGATTTGGACAGTCTACTGCTGTCGGTATGGGTGGGGACTGCGTAAAGGGGCTTACTTTTGTTGAGATATTAAAACTTTTTGAAGCTGATCCGGAAA
This sequence comes from Peptococcaceae bacterium SCADC1_2_3, assembly GCA_000681355.2. Taxonomy (GTDB): domain Bacteria; phylum Bacillota; class Desulfotomaculia; order Desulfotomaculales; family Nap2-2B; genus SCADC1-2-3. The sequence continues at coordinate 36,693 of JJNX02000008.1, read as the reverse complement.
CCAGAGCAGTTGTATTAATTGGTGAAATTGGCGGTGATGCTGAGGAAGAAGCCTCGGTTTACATAAAAGAGATGACCAAGTCGGTGGTAGCCTATATTGCCGGTAAGAGCGCACCCCCGGAAAAGCAGATGGGCCATGCCGGAGCAATTATCAGGGGAGGGAGAGGAACCTACCAGGGTAAAGTTAAGGCTCTTTCCAAAGCTGGTGCTCTGGTAGCCGAAATGCCATCCGAGGTGCCGGAAATAATTAGTAAATTGTTGGCTTGAGTGACCAAAAGGAGTGCGGGACATGGGGACCGATCCTTCGGCGAGACATAGGAACGGCTCCTTTGTGTGGAAGGAAAAAAACCGAAATCAAATAAGGAACTTTTTTCTTTATTATTTATGAATCGGCATAAGAACGGACTTTGCGCTTCTTATTCCGTCATCTTATTCGTAGAGTAGTTGACATTTTATGCGATCACCACTTGTTTTTTTAAAGTTTTTAAGCTTATTTCTTTTTATCCCAGACGCCTCGATTTCCCACCCTTCATAAATCATCGCCGTTTTTAGCTCAAAGTTTTTGTTCTTTTTTCAGCGGGATTAAATTAAGTCATTGGTCTTTAGTAATAATCACCAGTAAAATTATTTAAAGAACGCTAAGAACTTTGCAGGAAATTTTTTTAAGTGGACTGGAGTAAATAACTTGACTAATAACGGCTTATGTTTATAATAGAAAACATATTACTTGTACTATAATCCTACTATATCTATATAAGTATTAGCATACTAACAAACACTAGTCATGAATAGTTGCCAAGAGAGGAGAAAGTATATGTCCCGGACCGGCCTTTTAATCAAGGAGGTGACTGAGGACAGCATTGCCAGTCAACTAGGGGTCAGTCCGGGAGACAGAATTATAAAAATTAACGGTTATCCCGTAAAAGATATTCTTGATTACTGGTTTTTAGAGGCCGATGAAGAAATCAAGGTAAGGCTGGTTAAGGCGGACGGAGAGGAATGGCTTTTAGACATTGAAAAAGACCTAACGCAAGATTTAGGCTTAAGCTTTGACGTAACAGGATTTGACCCCATTTTTGGCTGTCAAAATAAATGTATTTTTTGTTTTATAGACCAATTGCCCCCAAATATGCGGGAGAGTCTTTACGTAAAAGATGATGATTACCGCCTTTCTTTTGCCAGGGGAAATTTTATAACCCTTACTAATTTATCGTCTGCCGCTATGAAACGCATTGTTCAGCGCCGCTTAAGCCCCTTGTATGTTTCCGTGCATACAACCAACCCTGTCTTGCGAAAAAAAATGCTTAATCATCCGCGGGCAGGCAATATAATGGAACAGCTTGCTATTTTAGCCAAAGGCAATATTACCTTGCATACTCAGGTGGTGCTTTGTCCGGGGATTAACGATAAAGAGGAGCTTAAGAGAACCATTCAAGATCTGGGTCGTTTGTGGCCGGTGGTTTGTTCTTTAGCCATAGTACCCGTAGGCTTGACGCGTTACCGTCAGGGTCTTTACCCGCTGCGGTGTGTTAACTCTAGGGAAGCGGAAGAAGTAATTAGGGAAGTGGAAAAACAGCAGGCCTATTACTTAAAACGTTACGGTTACCCCTTTGTTTACGCCAGCGATGAATTTTATTTTTTAGCCGGCTTGCCCGTTCCGGCTGAAAAATATTATGCTGATTATCCGCAAACTGAAAATGGAGTAGGGCTGACCCGACTTTTTTTAAACGAGGGGGCCAAAGCAGCCCAAAAAATACCTGAAAAATTAGATTCTCCCCGCCAGGTTACCATAGTAACCGGCGTTTTAGGAAGGCAGGTTTTAAATTCATTAGTGAACAGACTAAATCAAGTGGAAAATCTTAAGATAAATCTAGCGGTAATTCCTAATCATTTTTTTGGGGAGCAAATAAGCGTGGCAGGGTTATTAACCACAGATGATATATGCCGTTCTTTAACGGGTAAACTAAAGGGTGAATTAGTAATTATACCCGCCACGGCCCTGCTTGAAAAGTCAACTGTTTTTTTGGATGAAGTTACAATTACCGAAATGGAAGAACGGTTGGGAGTATCTGTTAAGGTAGCTAAAGGGGCACGTGAGTTGGTTCAAATATGCTGTCGGAAGGATTTTAAATGGATAAGCCGGTAGTTGCTATTGTTGGTCGTCCCAACGTAGGTAAATCTACTTTATTTAACCGTCTTACCGGTAGTCAGGCGGCTCTGACAGAGAAGCAGCCGGGGATAACCCGCGACCGGCTTTGTCATGAAGTAAAATGGGCCGGGCAAGAATTTATTTTAGTTGACACAGGAGGTTTAGATGTACAAGGAACGGGTGAAATTAGCGAAGGGGTACGCCAGCAAATAGAGTTAGCCCTTAAGGAAGCGGATGTTCTTCTTTTTGTGGTTGACGCCCGGGCCGGATTAACCGTAACGGACACTGAAATAGCTCAAGTCGTACGGCGGGTTAACAAAACGGTAATATTAGCCGCTAATAAAGTAGAAGATTTTAAGAAGCAGGCGGGATTATATGAATTTTTTCAGTTGGGCTTAGGTGAACCCATTCCGGTTTCGGCCGCTGAAGGGTTGAATACAGGTGATTTACTAGACCAATTGGTTGCCACTTTACCCCACCTGCCAGAAGAAGAAAAAGAACCTACTTTAACGGTAAAAGTTGCCGTGGTAGGAAGACCCAACGTAGGCAAATCTTCTTTGGTTAACGCCCTGTTGGGGATTGAGCGGGTTATGGTAAGCAGCATTCCAGGAACAACGCGGGATGCTATTGATACTTACCTAACGAGAGCCGGACAACAGTATATGCTGGTTGATACCGCCGGTATAAGGCGCCGGAGCAAAATTAATTTACCTATTGAAAAATATAGTGTGGCGCGGTCATTTAAAGCAATTAAACGTAGCAACGTGGTTCTGGTAGTTTTAGATGCTTTAGAAGAAATTGCGGAACAGGATAAAACCATTGCCGGCTATGCTGATAAACAGGGCAAGGCTTGTGTGCTGGTAGTAAATAAGTGGGATTTAATTAAACAGGATACTTTACCTTTTGCCGAAAAGGTTAAGCAAAGTTTTTCTTTTATGTCGTATGCTCCGGTAGTGTTTATTTCGGCTAAAACAATCTGGCAAATAGACTTGTTGTTTGAAACAGTTAACGAGGTTTTTGCCCAAGGCAATTTGCGTATTCCTACCAGTTCTTTAAATAGTTTAATTCAAGAGGTGACACAATTAAACTTACCGCCGGCCCATAAGGGAAAACGCTTGCGTATTTTTTACGTCACGCAAAATAAAGTGCAACCACCCACTTTCCTTTTTTTTGTTAATGAACCCGAATTAATGCATTTTTCCTATTTACGTTATCTGGAAAATCAATTGCGCCAAGCTTATGGTTTTAAAGGAACACCACTTCGTTTTATCTTGCGTAAAAGAAGTAAAAACAATAAAAGAGTTACGCTTAAAGTAAGACCAACATTAAAATGAATTATTTAACAAAAAACATCCGGAAAAAGGCAGGGGTTTAAATTTTTACTTTAGGTACTTTAGGATTGGTGGTTATTAGTTACTTAATTGGCTCTATTCCTTTTGGTTATGTGATCGCACGCGTCCAAGGAGTAGATATACGTTCAAAAGGAAGTGGTAACATTGGGGCCACAAATGTTTGGCGCAATTTGGGGTTTTTGGCGGGGTTGCTTGTGTTTATTGGTGATGCGGGTAAGGGGATGCTGGGGGCCTGGCTAGGTCGCCACTTTGGGGGATCAGACGATGTAGCGATGCTTACGGCATTAGCGGTAGTGGTAGGGCATGGTTGGCCGTTATTTTTAGGTTTTAAAGGGGGAAAAATTATTGCCACCTCTTTAGGTGTCTTTCTTGTCCTGGATAAAATTATCGTCTTACCGGCTTTAGGTTTATGGGTGATCCTGTCCGGGATCTGTCGTTACATTTCGTTAGCCTCTATGGTCGCCGCATTTTCAATTCCCTTTTGGATGTTATTTTTACATCGCCCCTGGTCTTATATTTGTTTTAGTATCTTTGTGTTTTTTATTGTTGTTTATAAACATTTTCCTAATATTAAACGTTTGCTGGCCGGTATTGAACCAAAGATTAGTCTTTTTAAGCCGCGTTAATTTATAAGGGGAAAAGCTATGGTTAATACAAAAATTGCGATTTTGGGGGCCGGCAGTTGGGGTACGGCGCTGGCTATTCTACTGGCCAACCAGGGATGTCAGGCAAAGATATGGGTAAGACGGGCTAATTTGGCTGAAGAAATTAACCTACGGCGGTCAAATGTCCATTATTTACCAGGGGTAGTTATACCGGAAAATATTCAGGCCAGTGTATATTTAGAAGAAGTGCTGGCTCAAGTTACGGTAGTTATTTTTGCCGTTCCTTCCCATGCTTTTAGAGAAACGTTGCGTCGAGCGATGCCTTTCTTATCTAGGGCGACACTGATAGTTAATGTGGCTAAGGGTTTAGAAGAAAATACTTTGTTAAGGCTTTCGCAGGTTTTTGGCGAGGAAATAGGTAAAGACCAAGAAACCCAGTATGTAGTTTTATCTGGTCCCAGTCACGCGGAAGAAGTAAGCCGCGGTTTACCAACAGCAGTGGTTGCCGCAGGAATACAACAGAAAAACGCTGAACTTGTCCAAAAACTTTTTATGTCACCTGTTTTTAGGGTCTATACCAATTTTGACGTTTTAGGAGTAGAATTAGGAGGAGCGTTAAAAAATATTATTGCTTTAGGCACAGGTATTGCAGCCGGCCTTGGATTTGGCGATAACACAAAAGCAGCCTTAATGACCAGAGGGTTGGCCGAAATTACCAGGCTAGGGACTCTCTTGGGAGCAGAGCCGCTGACCTTTGTCGGGTTAACCGGGGTGGGCGATTTATTTGTTACCTGTACCAGTATGCATAGCCGTAATTTTAGAGCGGGCATGGAAATTGGCCGGGGCAAGTCTCTGGAGGAAGCGTTAAGCAGCATAAAGATGGTGGTTGAAGGGGTGCGCACCACCCGGGCAGCTTATTCCCTGGCCGCCCGGTATAATATAGAAATGCCCATTACGGAACAAATGTACCAGGTGCTTTTTAAGGGATTTTCACCGCGGCAAGCAGTATCTAATTTAATGAGTCGAGACCGTAAAAAAGAAATAGATGAATTACTTTACAAATGGGATAAAAAAGATAAAATATAAATAATGAATTAAATTAATTAATAATAAAAACCTAATAAATAATAAAAAATAGTTATTTTTATTAAAAATAAGGGGTGGATTAAATGAACGATTTAGTAAATAGGTTTCGCACCGGTGAACAACTAGCTTTAGCCAGATTAATTTCAGTTATTGAAAACGAAGACTCAAGACGAAATGAGGTAATGGCCCAGCTTTATCCCCTGATGGGGAAAACATATATTGTAGGCATTACAGGTTCACCAGGTGCCGGTAAAAGTTCCCTTGTTGACCGCTTATCCGTAATCTTAAGGAAACGTGACGAAACAATTGGAATTATTGCGGTAGATCCGAGCAGCCCTTTTAGCGGAGGGGCTTTATTGGGTGATCGTATTCGGATGCAAACCCACGCTTTGGATAAGGGAGTATTTATCCGGAGCATGGGAACTAGGGGCAGCTTAGGTGGTTTAGCTCATACCACTAAAGATGTAGCTAAGGCAATGGATGCTTTTGGTTTTCAATGGGTGGTTATCGAAACAGTAGGGGTTGGTCAGGCAGAAATAGATATAATGCACATAGCTGATACAACGGTAGTAATACTTACCCCTGGAGCAGGAGATTCCATCCAAACTATTAAAGCTGGAATTATGGAAATAGCTGATGTGTTTGCGGTAAATAAGAGCGACTTACCTGGAGCAGATCGTGTAGCTACGGAAATAGAAACTATGCTTGATTTACATTGCGATACCACGAAATGGCGGCCACCGGTAGTACAGGTTTCTTCAGTTACTAACATGGGATTAGAAGACTTACTAAATGCCATTGAAAGTCACCGGCAGCATCTTTTAGCTACCGGTGTATTTCAAAAAATCCGTCAGGAACGTATTAAAGAAGAAACCTTGGAGATTGTAAACTACCAGTGGCAACAGCTTGTTTCCCGCCAAGTCAAAATTCCGGGAAGAGTAAATGAACTGTTACAGGAAGTTTTAAACCGGAAAATTGATCCTTATACCGCCGCCAATAATATTTTAGCCCACGTAGCGGCAAGTTTTAAAGTAGAAGGAGTAGAAGGAGTAGAAGGAGTAGAAGGAGCGCCACAAAGAAAAATTATGTAGTTCGAACTTTAATTTTTCTATTAAAATATTAAAATATTTTTACTCGTAACCAAAGAACCTGGTAAAAATTTAAGCTAAATTTGTTTGGCTTAAATTTTTACCAGGTTCTTTGGTGGTTTTTTAATAATAAAGCATCTTAATAAAGTTTCTAAAGCTTCCAGTATTTACTTTGTATTTTTTTTATTTCATTAAGGTCATTGATAAAAACCGGAGATGCAGTACTCTGAGGGTTAGCCTTTTCGTGAATATCAAAATTTAATTGGGCCAGAGTATTAAAAACTGCGGCTACACTTAGAGCCTGCCCTTCTAAGTTATAACCTCCTTCAAGCAAAATAACTATCCGTTCGTTACAACACTTTTGCGCAATTTCTTGTACTATAGCCGTCATTTTTTCATAACCGTGGGTAGTTAAGTGCATTCCGCCAATAGGGTCACTATGGTGGGCATCCTGGCCGGCCGAAATTAAAATGAATTCTGGCTGATAAGCCATAGCTATAGGATACAGAATCTGGTGAAAAACTGTTTCATATTCTTGATCACCTGTCCCGCTTTTAAGGGGAACGTTTACCGTAAACCCTTCACCTTCTCCCTGGCCTGTAGCCTCAGCCCATCCTGTACCTGGATAAAACCAGGATTGATGGGTTGAAAAATAAAGTACTTTTGATTCTTTATAAAAAATATGTTCCGTTCCGTTTCCGTGATGAACGTCCCAATCAACTATTAAAATTTTTTTAAGGTTATACTTTTTTTCCAGGTAACGGGCGGTAATGGCTATGTTATTAAAAAGGCAGAAACCCATGGCCCGTTCTGGTAAAGCATGATGTCCCGGTGGACGGACAAGCGCGAAAACGTGTTTAACATTTCTTGCCATTACGGCATCAACTGCCGCTAAAGCTCCTCCCGCAGCTAAAAGAGCCGCGTCATATGAGAGCCTTGAAGTATACGTATCAGGGTCTAGGTAACCGCCGCCGCGGACACATGTTTCCTTTACTTTTTCAATGTAACGGGGGTCATGAACCAAAGTGATTTCTTCTACGGTAGCCGGCCGGGGTGGGATATTTTGCAAATGATCTAAAATTTTTGTATCTTTTATTTTGGCCATGATTCTTTCCAAGCGTTCCGGACATTCAGGGTGCATAGCTGCTTTATGTTTCAAATAAAGGGGGTCAAAAACAAATCCTGTGTGGCTCATTAAGGCACCTCCTTTTTTAAGGCATTTTTGTTTTTAAGAAACATATTAAAGTTATTTTAAAGTATTTTGTTTCTAAGGTCAAATTGTTTTTAAGGTCAAATTAAAATATGTTTGTGTATGTTGGCGTAAAGGAGAGAATCAACGTAACTACTCAGGTTCAAAGGTTCATAGGCACATAAGCACAAAGTTTTTTGCCTATTTACTGTTTAACTTTCTAATTAAACTGCTAAGCATTCGTTCTATTAAGGTGGATAGCCTGTGGGCAGTTAGGCTGTAGAAGAAAATTATGCGCGACTAACAGCCTACAGCCTAAACAACCTGTTTTCATTTCCCTTTGGATCTTTGTGCCTTTGCCCCTCTGTGCCTGAGTAGTTACGAATCAACAGTAATAAGCCAGGTGAAAAAAGTAGGGGCTCGTTGCTAAGCAGGTCTAATTGGGATATAATTTAATAATGTAACCTAAAGGTTCAAATTAAAAGGGGAAATTTTAATGTTGGACGAGCAAAAGAACATTCGTAATTTTTGCATTATTGCCCATATTGATCACGGAAAATCAACTTTAGCGGATAGATTATTAGAACATACCGGTGCCTTATCCGAAAGGGAAATGACCGATCAGGTTCTTGACCAGATGGACTTAGAACGTGAACGGGGAATTACCATTAAGGCCAAAGCAGTACGCCTGACTTACCAGGCCAGAGACGGTCATACCTACCGGTTAAACCTTATTGATACTCCGGGTCACGTAGACTTTGCCTATGAAGTATCCCGTAGCCTGGTTGCTTGCGAAGGAGCCCTTTTGGTTATAGATGCGGTCCAGGGTATTGAGGCCCAAACACTAGCCAATACATACCTGGCGCTTGAAAACAACTTAACCATTATTCCGGTAATTAATAAAATTGATTTACCTAATGCTGACCCCATAAAGGTGAAAGAAGAAATTGAAGAAATTATAGGGCTGGATGCTGCAGAAGCAGTATTGGTTTCGGCTAAATTAGGCACCGGGACCGAAGAAGTTTTAGAACAAATTGTAAAAAAAATTCCCCCTCCGAAAGGAAATATTGGAGGTTCCTTAAAAGCTCTCGTTTTCGATTCGCATTATGATTCCTATAAAGGGGTTGTTCTTTATGTGCGGGTTGTTGATGGCTATCTTGAAAAGGGTCAACGAATTAAGATGATATCAAGTCAAGTAGAGCATGAAGTCGCTGAGGTAGGTGTGTTTCGTCCAACCATGCAGATTGGGCAAAAACTAAGCGCCGGAGAGGTAGGATTTATGGCTGCCGGAATTAAAAACATAGGAGAGACACAGGTGGGGGATACGATTACCACCGTTATTAATCCGGCTCCGCATCCTTTAATCGGTTACCGTAAAGTCACTCCCATGGTTTATTGCGGTCTTTATCCGGCAGACGCCGGTGATTACGCGGATTTAAAAAACGCCTTGGAAAAACTGCATCTAAATGATGCTTCAATGGTTTTTGAGGCAGAAACATCTGAAGCCCTCGGTTTTGGTTTCCGGTGTGGTTTTTTAGGCTTATTGCACAAGGAAATTATTCAGGAAAGATTAGAGCGGGAATATAAATTAAACTTAATTACTACGGCGCCAAGTGTAGTTTACCGCGTAACGGTTAATTCCGGTCAGGAGTATTGTATTGAAAACCCGGCTAAACTACCTCCCCCCGGTAAATACATTAAACTAGAAGAACCTTATGTCCTGGCAACTATTTTAGTCCCGCAAGAATTTATAGGAACCGTAATGGAACTTTGTCAAGAACGGCGGGGAGAATTTAAGAATATGGAACATTTAGGAAATAAACGCCCGATGCTTAGCTATAAAATGCCTTTAAGTGAAATTATTTATGATTTTTTTGATCAGCTTAAATCCCGTACTAAAGGTTATGCCTCTTTAGATTATGAATTAACCGGTTATGAAGAAAGTTACCTGGTTAAACTAAACATTTTAATAAACAATGAGCCTGTTGATGCTTTAAGCTATATTGTCCATAAAGATAAAGCTTATTTTAGAGGGCGCCAGTTAGTAGAAAAACTACGGAGTCTTATTCCGCGACAGCTTTTTGACATTCCTGTTCAGGCCTCTATCGGAAGTAAAATAATTGCCCGGGAAACTATTAAGGCTAAAAGAAAAGATGTTTTGGCCAAATGTTATGGTGGCGATATTACCCGGAAGCGGAAACTGCTGGAAAAACAAAAGGAAGGTAAAAAAAGGATGAAGCAACTAGGTAACATTGAAATTCCGCAGGAGGCTTTTATGGCGGTTTTGAAGATAGAAGAAAAATAACCGGTAAGGGTAATTTTAGCGTTCAGATGACGGCCTTTAGCTGTCAGTATTCGTCAATAAAAAAAGCTGGTCTTGCTGATAGCAAAAGGCTTATGTTTGGTGAATTATATGGGAATTGGTTTATACATTCATATCCCTTTTTGTTTGAAAAAATGTAATTATTGTGATTTTACCAGTTATATCTTTAACCCGGCTATGGTTAAAGCGTACTTAGCTGCTTTAGATAAAGAAATGGCATTATATAGCAGCTCTTTACCGCCAGAAGAAAAACAACTGGAAACAATATATATTGGGGGCGGCACTCCTACTTGTTTAAGGGCAAACGAACTTTACGAAGTACTGAAGGCTTGCCGTTATTATTTTACCTGGCTTCCTGAAATTGAAGTAACGGTAGAAGCAAATCCAGGTACAGTTGATCTTGAAAAATTTGCTATTCTAAGACAGGCGGGCATTAACCGTTTAAGCATAGGCGTGCAAACCGATAGTGATAACCTGCTTCAGGTTTTAGGCCGCCAGCATACTTTTGAGCAGGCAGTAGAGGCAGTGCGTTTGGCCCGCCAGGCAGGTTTTGGCAATATTAATCTTGACCTTATTTTTGGAATTCCTGGCCAAACCTTAACTTCGTGGCGAGAATGTTTAGCAAAAACAGTTAATTTGTCACCCCAGCATATTTCCGTATATAATTTACAACTTGAGGAAGGAATCCCCCTTTGGGAGAAGATAAAATCAGGTCAATTAAAAACCTGCCCGGAAGAAACTGAACTGGCTATGTATGAACAGGCTATAGAATTTCTTAAGGGCAATAATTACTTTCAATATGAGATTTCTAATTTTGCCCGGACCGGTTATCAATGCCGGCATAACCTACGTTACTGGAGGAACATATCTTACCTTGGTTTAGGTCTAAGCGCTCATTCTTACCTGCCGCGCCGTCGTTTTAACAATACGGATAATATTAATACTTACCTTAACTGCTTGACCGAAGGTAAACTACCCGTATCACGGGTAGAATTTATTTCTAAACCGGTAGAAATGCAGGAAACAGTATTTTTAGGATTAAGGTTGATGCAAGGTCTTGACCTGACTACATTTTTTGTGCGTTTTGGCTGCTGTATTGAAGACGTGTTTACCGCTCAGTTAAAAAAACTTCTTCACTTAGGTCTGGTGGAAATTAACGGTTCAAGTTTGCGTCTTACTAAAAAAGGTTTGCCGGTGGCTAATTTCGTCTTCAGGGAATTTGTTTAAGTTGCTGCATTAACTTGACAAAGCGCGGGTATAATGCTATCTTTTTAAGTAAAGGGTTTAGCACTCATAAAGAGAGAGTGCTAATAAGGAGGTTCTTCTAATGAAGCTGGAAGCCCGTAAACAGCAAGTTTTATTAGCTATTGTCAGTAGCTATATTAGTACGGCCGAACCAGTTAGTTCCCGGACAGTGGCGAAAAAATACGGTTTAGGGGTAAGTCCGGCCACTATTCGTAACGAAATGGCTGATTTAGAAGAAATGGGTTATATTGAACAACCGCACACCTCGGCCGGCAGGACTCCGTCAGAGCTTGGTTTTCGTTATTACGTAGATTATTTAATGAAAAAACAAGAATTAGACCGCGCCGAAAAAGAGCTCGTAAAAAGAGAGTTTCAGGAAAAGATTGCTGATTTAAGCCAGATACTGCAAAAAACAAGTCAATTATTAACTAAATTAACCCAATATGCGGCTATGGTCTTAATACCGCAATTAAAAATAGGCAATTATAAATATTTCCAGCTTATAAAGATGAATTTTGGGCAAGCCATGCTAGTAGTAGTATGGGATACGGGAATTGTACAGCATCATTTAATTGAAATCTCCGATAATATAATGGCGATTGATTTAAAGATAATTTCTGATGTATTTAACGCTAAGCTAGCGGGTCACACGGTAAATGATATTAAGCTTACCGTAGTGAAAGAAATTTATTTTGAACTGGAAAAATATAAAATTGTCTTAGACCAATTGCTAGAATTAATAATTAATAATTTGTCTTCAGATATAAAGAATAAATTATACTTAGGGGGAGCTTTTAATGTTTTAAATCAGCCTGAGTTTTGCCATAATATTGAAAGGGTAAGAGTTTTTTTAAGCCTCCTGGAAAAAGAGTATTTGTTGTATGATTTATTAACCGGCGGATTGGTGCAAAAAGGAGTAACCGTACGTATCGGAGGAGAAATAAACTATAATGAAATGCGTAATTGCGGCCTGGTTATTTCTTCTTATCAATGGGGGGAACAGTCTGCCGGAACCATAGGTGTGTTGGGACCTATAAGAATGGATTACGCTAAAGCGGTTGGGGTGGTAGAATATGTTGCCCAAAGTCTTTCTCGCACCCTGGAAAAAATGTTTAAACCTGAAGGATTTTTAAGGTAAATGTTTTTGAGAGAGTATAAATAAAAATAAAAAGAAATTAATGAAGAAGGTAATAATTTTAGGAGGTATATTATATGGAAAATAATACACCGGCGGATAAAAAAAGGGAAATGGCCGAAGAAGTAGTTGAACCCGCAAAAGGAACAAAAGCAGAAGAAGAAAAAACAGCAGGAGAAATGGCAGAAAAAGGAGAAACATCAGAAACATTAAACGTAGAGGAATTAAAACAGCAGTATGATGAACAAATAAAACGCTCAGATGAGTACTACCAACGTTTAATTAGAATGCAGGCAGATTTTGAGAATTACCGTCGCCGCGTAGGAAAAGAAAAGGAAGAACTGTTTAAATTTGCGGCCGAAGATTTAATAATAAAACTGTTGCCGGTTATAGATAATTTTGAGCGTGCTTTAACGGCGTCAAAAGAAGATAATCAAAATACAAGCAAGTTTAAAGAAGGCATAGAAATGATTTACCGTCAGTTTATAGATGTACTAGTTAAAGAAGGGCTGTCTATTATCCCAACTATTGGTCAACAATTTGACCCGGTAAATCACGAAGTTATTTTACAAGAAGAAACCAGGGAACAACCAGAAAATACTATCATAGAGGATCTTCGCCGCGGCTATTGCTTTAAAGGAAAAGCTATCCGGCCGGCATGGGTTAAGGTAGCCCGGTCAGGAGCAAGCTAAAAATTATAAAAATTGCACTATAACTTGAAGGTAAAATTTATTACACGGGTTTATTATTAATATTGGTGGATAAACAGGAGGTTAAAAATAAATGGCAAAAGTAATTGGTATTGACTTAGGAACTACAAATTCATGTATGGCCGTAATGGAAGGTGGAGAAGCGGTAGTTATTCCTAATGCCGAAGGGGGGCGTACTACTCCTTCGGTGGCGGGATTTTCAAAAACCGGGGAACGCCTGGTTGGTCAGGTAGCCAAACGTCAGATGATAAGTAATTCTGAACGAACGATTGCTTCCATAAAACGGCGGATGGGCTCAAACTATAAAGTAAATATAGATGACAAGGAATATACTCCCCAGGAAATATCAGCGATGATTCTACAGAAGCTTAAAACGGATGCGGAAAGCTATTTAGGTGAGAAAATAGAAAAAGCTATTATTACTACCCCGGCATATTTTACTGATGCTCAGCGTCAGGCCACTAAAGACGCAGGCAGAATTGCCGGACTAGAAGTGTTACGTATTATTAACGAACCTACGGCCGCAGCGTTGGCTTATGGTTTGGACAAAGATAAAGACCATACCGTTCTGGTTTTTGACCTGGGGGGAGGAACTTTTGACGTTTCTATTTTAGAGCTGGGAGAGGGTATATTTGAAGTTAAAGCAACCAGTGGGAACAACCTCTTGGGAGGAGATGATTTTGACCAGCGGATCGTAGATTGGCTGGTAGCGGAATTTAAAAAAGATACGGGTATTGACTTACACCATGACCGGATGGCTATGCAGCGGCTTAGAGAAGCGGCCGAAAAAGCAAAAATAGAGTTAAGCGGGGTAACTACAACTAATATTAATTTGCCCTTTATTACGGCAGATGCCAACGGTCCTAAACATCTGGATACAAACTTAACGCGGGCCAAGTTTGAAGATTTAACGGCCGATTTAGTAGAAAGAACAATGGGACCCACCCGTCAGGCGTTGGCGGATGCTGGGTTAGAACCAAAAGATATTGATAAGATTTTACTGGTGGGTGGTTCTACTCGAACGCCGGCGGTGCAGGAAGCAATCCGGAATATTTTAGGGAAGGAGCCGCATAAAGGAATTAATCCGGATGAATGTGTGGCCGTAGGAGCAGCTATTCAAGCCGGGGTTTTAGCGGGCGAGGTCAAGGACGTCTTGCTTCTTGACGTTACCCCTTTGTCTTTAGGAATTGAAACTTTAGGAAATGTTTTTACCAGATTAATTGAACGAAATACCACTATTCCTACTTCCAAAAGCCAGATATTTTCTACCGCCGCTGATGGTCAAACTACCGTAGAAATTCACGTTCTACAGGGCGAAAGGCCCATGGCGTCCGATAATAAGACTTTAGGAAAATTTCTTTTAACCGGTATTCCCCCTGCTCCACGCGGGGTACCTCAAATAGAGGTTAAGTTTGACATAGATGTAAACGGTATTGTTAATGTTTCGGCTAAAGATTTAGGCACCGGTAGGGCCCAAAGTATTACTATTACCGGAACTTCAAGTCTTTCCGAAGAAGAAATCAAACGGATGGTTAGGGAAGCAGAACAAAAGGCCGAAGAGGACCGGCGGCGTAAAGAAGAAGCGGACCTGCGGAACCAGGCTGATAGTATGATTTACCAGGCTGAAAAAACAATTAAGGATTTGGGAGACAAAGCAGAGCAAAGCAAAGTAGAACAGGTAAACAGAGCCGTAGCGGAATTAAGAGAAGCTCTTCAAGGGACTGATTTGGAGCTAATCAGGCAAAAAATGGATAATTTAACCACCCCTTTATATGAAATGAGTGCCGCTATGTATCAACAGCAAACAGAGAAAGCGCAGCAGAACCAACAAGGATTCGATCAGGGCCAAACTGCAGGAAGCGAGGAAAAAAAGGAAGAGGTAGTTGACGCCGATTACGAAATAAAGGATGAAAAGTAAAGTTTTTTTACAAGTGGCTAAAACTATAGGCGTATAGTATAATGTTAAAGTACTTCGAGTATTGTCCAAATAGTTTCTTTAGCGTTTAAAAAAGAGTTAGAAATAAGGTGGTAGAAATAAATGGCAAAGCGTGACTATTACGAAGTATTAGGAGTTTCGCGCGATGCTAGCCAGGAAGAGATTAAAAAAGCTTTTCGTAAGCTAGCCCGGCAGTATCATCCTGATGCTAATCCAAATAAAGAAGAGGCTGAAGCTAAGTTTAAAGAGATTGCGGAAGCTTACGAGGCATTAAGTGACCCTGAAAAAAGAGCTAATTACGATCGTTTTGGCCACAGTGCTTTTGATGGTCAGGGATTTAGTAATTATGAAGATATCTTTAGCCGGTTTGGCGGTTTTCGCAATGATTTTGGCGGCCTAGGGGATATTTTTGATATGTTTTTTGGCGGCGGGTCTCCCAGGCAAAGGCGAGGCCCTGAAAGGGGCGCTGATGTTCGGGCTGATTTGGAAATTTCTTTTAAAGAAGCCGCCTTTGGGGTCGAAAAGGAAGTTAAGATACCGCGCGTGGAAACTTGTGGCACATGTAACGGTAGCGGCGCTGCCCCAGGTAGTAAGCCGCAGCCTTGTGTGGCCTGTGCTGGTGCCGGACAAATTCAATTTACCCAAAATACCCTTTTGGGCCGCGTTATTCAGACGCGTCCTTGTGAGCGTTGCCGCGGCAGAGGAAAAATTATTGAAAAACCATGTGCTACTTGCCACGGAACAGGACAGGTACGCCGGACGCGCCATATTCACGTAAAAGTTCCGGCCGGGGTAGACAATGGCACCAGGTTACGCGTTTCGGGCGAAGGAGAAGCCGGCCCGCACGGCGGTCCTCCAGGCGATCTTTACGTATATATTTCCGTTCGTCCCCACCGCATTTTTACGCGGGAGGGTAATGAAATTATCTGTGAAGTACCTCTGTCTTTTGCTCAGGCCGCGTTGGGCAATGAAATAGAAGTCCCTACTTTAGAAGGTACGGCGAAAATACGTATTCCCGAAGGAACCCAGCACGGAACGGTTTTTCGATTGCGTAACCAGGGTATTCCCAGCCTTAACGGATATGGCCGGGGTGACCAACACGTTATAGTTAAAATAGTTACCCCTACCAAACTAACCGAGCAGCAAAAACAATTACTTCGTGAGTTTGCGCGCCTAAGCGGCGAAAGTCCGGCCGGGGTTGAGAAGGGTTTTTTTGGAAAAATGAAAGATGCCTTTACCGGATAAAAAATGCTGAGAAAGGTAAAAAAAGTAGCGCTAACTTCCCTGGGTTGTAAGGTAAGCCAGTATGATGCCACCGCTTTGGCCAACTTGTTCGAAAAAAGAGGCTATAAGATCGTAAATTTTTCAGAAGAAGCCGATATCTATGTAATTAACACCTGTACAGTCACCCATCTGGCAGACCGCAAATCACGGCAATTAATTCGCCGGGCAAAACGAAAAAATCCTGTTTCTTTAGTAATAGTAACGGGCTGTTACGCTCAGGTTTCTCCGGAAGAGGTAAAAAGTATTCCCGAGGTAGACGTGGTAGCCGGAACGTATAATTTGGCCCAAATCGTTGATTTGGTCGAAAAGCATAAAGGTGAAGCGCCCATAAAGACAAAATATAATCTGGTACGTAGGTTTAATTGCGTTCAGGCTTACGAAGAATTACCGGTTCTTTCATTGCCCGAACGTACCCGGGCGTACGTAAAAATACAAGAAGGATGCAATAATTTTTGTACCTATTGTATTGTCCCTTATGCCAGAGGCCCTTTACGCAGCCGGCAACCGGAAAAGGTTTTAGGTGAAGTTGCCTCCTTGACCCAAAAGGGTTTTAAAGAAATTGTTCTTACGGGCATTCATATTGGTGCTTATGGTCAGGACCTTGGAAGTCAAATTAACTTAACTACCTTGCTTTCTTTTTTAGCGAAAATTCCTAACTTAAAAAGATTACGGCTTAGTTCTATTGAACCTCAGGATGTTAGCTTTGCGCTAATAGAATTTGTAGCTACCCAGCCAAAAATATGCCGTCATATACATATTCCTTTACAAAGCGGCGACAACGAAATATTACGGAGTATGGGAAGGCGTTACAATATCAGTGAATACCGTGACCTGGTTAATTTAATTCGGGAGCAAATTAACGGGGTAGCCCTAACAACGGATTTAATAGTTGGTTTTCCAGGGGAAACAGAACAACAATTTAAAAATACTTATTTATTTATTCAGGAAATGGCTTTTTCCCGTTTACACGTGTTTAAATATTCACCCCGCCCGGGTACTTTGGCGGCTACGTTTCCCAACCAGGTAAAGGAATCCGTAAAAAAAGACCGCAGTGAACTTCTCATTTCTTTAGGCAAAGAACTAGCGCATTCTTTTGCTTTGCAACACATAGGACATGAGGTGAATGTGTTGGTAGAGGAGGAGGCAGCCGGTTTTTATCCCGGTTGTCTGAAGGGCCTTACCGGCAATTATCTGACCGCGATATTTCCGGGCTCCATAGAATTACGTGGCCATATTGTTAAGGTAAAGGTAAAAGAGGTGGAAAATAATTTACTAAAAGGAATGATAATTTAATTATTTTTAAAAAATTATGATAATTTTATCTTTTAAAGCAGGAGTTTAATAATTACAGGTAGAATATAAATATAAAGTTAAATCAAAGACAGAAAAAAGGAGGTGAATTAATGCAGGAGTGTATTTTTTGTAAAATTATCAGAAAAGAAACCCCGGCTGACATTATTTATGAAGATGATGAAGTTATCGTTTTAAGGGATATTCGTCCGGTAGCTCCTGTTCACCTTTTGTTGATCCCCAAGAAGCATATACCCACTTTTTTTGACTTAAAAGAGGAAGATGCCTCAATTATAAATAAATTGCATATGACTGGTGCCAAAATAGCTGAGAAATTGGGGTATAAAGATAAAGGTTTTCGTTTAGTGTCAAATTGTCAACAAGATGCAGGTCAATTAATTTTTCATGTTCATTATCATTTAATTACCGGCCGTCCCCTCCATTGGCCCCCTGGTTAAATCTTCATTGACGGTAATAAGTAATTTGGGATATAATTTAACCAAGTTTTATTTAACTTTAATTTAATTTTAACGGAGGTTTTTATTTTGTTAGATGGTTTGATGGAGGGAGGGGAAAAATTATGGCCGAAATACGTGTTGGTAAGAATGAATCCCTGGACAGTGCCCTCCGGCGTTTCAAAAGAACCTGCCAGAAGGCAGGTGTTATGGCTGAGGCTAGGCGACATGAACATTATGAAAAACCAAGTGTTCGAAGGAAAAAAAAAGCTGAAGCAGCCCGAAGAAGAAATAAATACCGCTTTTAAAGTATAAAGGTATCAAAGGATAAAGGCATAAAAGTATAAAAGTAATCAAGTAAAAAAATATCCGGTAATTTTTTAAGACCGGGTATTTTTATTTTAATTCAGGCAACCCAATATTTAAATTATTTTTTCATGATACATCATGGTAAATTACCTTTTCCGTGGTAATTTCTTTTTTCGTAATGCATATATTTGGCAAGAGGTGGTTTTATGAACAGGCGGGATATGGCAAAGCACCTTAAGCAAAAAGTGTCTGAAGTTTTAGAGCTCCCTGGTGATATTGTGCTCGACTTACCAAAAGTAACTCTTATAGGTGACGTGAAAGCATTTATAGAAAATCACCGTGGTATTCTTGAGTACACCACTTCACGCGTGCGCATTTACACCACAGCAGGTGAACTAACGGTACATGGCGATAAATTAAGAATCCGTAGTATTGTTCTTGAGGAGATTTGTATTGAAGGAGAAATTAAAGGCATTATCTTAAACAAGGATGGGTAAGAATATGCCTGTTTTTAATTTTGTTTCTTATTTAATAGGCTACGTGATTATTTTAGTTGAAGGTGATTCACCAGAAAAATTTATTAATTTAGCCCTTGGCAACGGGGTTGTTCTATGGGATATTACCAGCATTGGCAAAGACAGGCTGTTGGTAAAAGTAAGATTGAGTGCTGTTCGTACCCTTCGCCAGGTGGCTAGAAAGACACATTGCCGGTTTTGGATTCAAAAACGGATGGGGATACCCTTTCTTTATTTGCGTATAAAACGACGTAAATCTATGGCTTTGGGGATAGTAATTTTCGTTTTGGGCTTATATTTCTTAAGTTCGTTTGTATGGTTTATTGAAGTAACCGGTAATCGTCATTATTCGAGCGCTGAAGTCTTAGGGGTGGCGGCCGAAGCCGGTTTAAAACAAGGTGTTTTAAAAAAGCAGTTAAAACCCAAAATAATTGAAAAAGTGATTCAAGAATGTTTGCCTGATATATCTTGGGTTGGCGTTACGGTTAAGGGAACAAAAGTAGTCGTGGAAACGGTAGAAAAAACACAAGTAAAAAAGGAAAAAAACGAAAATCACGCGCATGTTATAGCTAAAAAAACTGGTATAGTTAAAGAAATATTAGTCATAAATGGTCAAGCAGTTGTCCGGGAAGAAGATACGGTTGTCCCCGGTCAGATTCTTATTTCAGGAACACCTGAACAAGGGCAATCCGCAGGAGAGGCAAAAAAACCGTTATATGTCCACGCTAAGGGGATTGTAAGTGCCAGGGTATGGTATAATGGTTATGGAGAAGCATATCTTAAGGAAAAAGGGCAGCGATACACCGGAAGAACAGCTACCAGATTAATTTTAAAGATTGGTTTTAAGGAACTGAGAATTAATCCGTCAGGCATACCTTTTACTAAATATAAAAAAGAAGTTACGAGGAAAATACTGCCGTCCTGGAGGAGTTTTAAGCCTCCTGTCGAATTAATTAAACAGAAGTATTACGAATTAGAAAACTACGAAAGTGTTTTAAGCAGGGAAGAGGCCCGGCAAAAAGCCCGGCAAAAAGCATGGGCGAAAGTTAAAAAACAAATACCTGAACAGGCCGGAATAATAAGGCAAGAAACGGAAGAAATAGCAGGAAAACAGGAAGAACTGGTGAGAATTAGGATACTGGTAGAAACAAAGGAAGATATTGGCCTGGAAAAGACATTTTAATTTTTAAAATAGATAACCAGGAGGATGATAAAGTAAATTGACCATACATACCGCAGAGCGGTTTATTTTAGATGATGCCAGTGCGGCGTCCGAAATTTTTGGCCGCCATGACGAACATTTGGATACAATTGAAAAACTATTAGGGGTAAAGATAGTAGCCAGAGGAGGGGAAATAGTAATTTCCGGCTTGCCGGAAAAAATTGAGCAGGCCCAAGAAGTTTTTAAACAATTGATTGATTTTCACCGGGCCGGTAACCGTTTAACCTTACATGATGTAAGTTACGCCGTAAAGGCAGTACAAACAGGAAAAAAGGATGCTTTGATTATCCTGGCCCACGAAGTGGTTTATGTCACTTCCCGGGGCAAACAAATTAAACCAAAAACTCTTGGTCAACTCTATTATATAGAGGCTATTCAAAAACATGACGTTGTTTTTGCCATTGGTCCGGCCGGAACAGGAAAGACTTATTTAGCCGTGGTAATGGCTATCCAGGCGTTGCGAGGCAAGGAAGTTAACCGTTTAATCCTTACCCGGCCGGCTGTAGAAGCAGGTGAAAAATTAGGTTTTTTGCCCGGTGCTTTGCAGGAAAAAGTAGATCCATACTTACGTCCTTTGTATGATAGTCTATACGATGTATTGGGTGTTGAAAACACCCAAAAATATCTTGAACATCAAACCATTGAAATTGCACCCTTAGCCTATATGCGGGGAAGGACCCTGGATGATGCCTTTATCATTTTAGATGAGGCGCAAAACACAACCATAGAACAAATGAAAATGTTTCTTACCCGCTTAGGCTTTGGTTCTAAAGCCGTTATAACCGGAGATATTACCCAAATAGATTTAGCCCGGGGACAAGTTTCAGGTTTAGTCCACGCGCAAAAAATCTTAAAAGGAATTAATGACCTTATTTTTTACTACCTTACGGGTGAAGATGTAGTAAGACACCCTTTAGTCCAGGATATAATAAAAGCTTACGATGAGGGCAATCAATAATTTAAAGTGTTGCTTAAAGAAGGTTTATCTTAATATGGGTAAGCGTAAAATATTAAAGGTAATAAATACCTTAAATAAGGGTAAAGAAAAAACAATTAATATTTTTTTTGTTTTATTTAAAAAAAGAAAGGTACGGCGTAGTACAGCCGCCTTTTTATTTTTTATTTTAATTACCATGCTTATTTCGGTAGAATTTATGCAACATAGAATATTGTTAAAAGAGGGAGAGGTATCTCCCCGGGATATTTTCGCCCCGCGTACGGTTATTTTTGAAGATATAGAAAAAACAAAACAACTGCGTGAGGAAGCAGCCAAAGCAATAAATAATCAATACGATCGTAGCTATGAGGCGAGCGTGACCGTACAAAAAGATATAAGCAAGGCTATAGCTTCAATTCGGGAAATCCAAGAAGATAAAAAAACTAATTTAACTTCAAAAATTAATGCTTTACAAGATGCTCTTGATTTTTCTCTTTCTCAAGAAACGTATATTGCCCTAGCCAAACCCTCCTTGGAAGAATTAAACATATTAGAGAAGGAAACCAGCCGGATAGTATCTCAAATTATGGAAATAGAAGAAGTTACGCCAGAAAATATGGCTAAGTTTAAAAGAGACCTTTTTAACAAAATAGAACGTTTTTCGGTAAGTAAATCATACCAAAAATTAGCTTATGGCCTGGTAAATAATTACTTCCGTCCTAATGCCATTTTTAACGCTGAGAAAACACGTCTTTTAAGGGAGGTAGCTATGGCGGCAGTGCCTTCCCAACAGGTGATTATACGGCGGGGAGAAAAAATTATTGGCGCCGGGGAAATAGTCCGGCCAGAAACCTTAGCCAAATTAAGTGCCCTGGGGCTGGCCAAAACTTTAGTCCCCTGGCGGACAATTATTGGTAATGCTCTTTTGGTAATTGTCTTAATGCTTGTTGTTTTAATTTATCTTTACCAGCAAAACCGGAAAATTTTTAATCACGCCGGCTATCTTTATTTAATTGGAATTATTGTGGTTATGGTCCTGGCGGTGGCCAAAGCAATTGTGTCCAGTAACATTGCCCAATGGCCGGAACTAGGCGCTTTATTTGGCTATATGGCTCCTTTGGCTGCCGCAGGAATGTTAATAGCCGTTTTACTGGATTCCCGTTTGGCTGTACTGGTAGCGACTATAATGAGCTTTTTGCTGGTTATTATGACTGACGGTCAAGTCAGGTTTGGTCTTGTGGGCTTGGTAAGCAGTATTGCCGGTATTTATGGGGTAGGCAAATTAAGCCAGCGGGGCGATATGGTTAAAGCAGGATTTTATACCGGTATTGCCGGCGTGATTACCATTGGCATTATGGGAATTTTAAGCAATGCCTCTGCCAGCTTAATCCTTATTTCCAGCACCCTTTTTGGGTTGATTAACGGTTTTCTTTCTTCTGTTTTAACCATTGGTTTTTTACCTTACCTGGAAGGTATTTTTGGGATTACTTCGGCTTTTCGTTTGCTGGAGCTTTCCCATCCTAACAATCCCCTTTTAAAGCGTTTGCTAACAGAGGCTCCAGGGACTTACTATCACAGTCTTATCGTAGGCAACCTGGCTGAAGCTGCTGCTGAGGGAGTGGGAGCAGATAGTATATTGGCCAGGGTGGGCGCTTATTATCACGACATCGGGAAGTTAAAAAGACCTTACTTTTTTATTGAAAACCAAATAGCCAAAAATAATCCTCACGACAAAACTACCCCTTTTTTAAGCACTTTAATTGTAACTTCGCACGTGAAGGATGGCGTAGAAATGGCTAAAGAAAACAAATTGCCTGCCGTTATTATAAAAATTATCGGGCAACATCACGGTAACGGTTTATGTACTTTTTTTTACCATAAAGCCCTGGAAAGCGGCCAAAAAGACAAGGAGAATATTAAAGAAATTGAATTTCGATATGAAGGGCCTAAGCCACAAACTAAAGAAACAGCTATTATTATGCTGGCAGATGCAGTTGAGGCGGCGGTGCGTTCGCTCTCAAACCAAACTCCGGGAAGAATTGAGGGAATGGTGCGGAGAATAATAAAAGAAAAACTTTTAGACGGTCAACTAGATGAATGTGATCTTACTTTTAAAGATTTAGACCGTATTGCCGGAGCATTTGCCCAAGTATTAAATAGCATCTTTCATACCCGCGTAGAATACCCTGATTTAAGTAAAGAAATTAAAGAAAACAAAGTAGTCAAAGAAGGGGAAAGGAGAAAAAGGATAAAAAATGGCCGTACTGGTAAGCAACCTGCAGAAAGAAGTGCCAGTAAGTGAGGAACTAACAAAAATGGCCGAAAAAGCAGCCATAGAGGCACTGGGTCTGGCTGAAAAAAGTTTTGACCGGGAAGTAGAAATAAGCGTAGTTTTTGTAGATGATGCTTACATCCAGCGTTTAAATTACCAGTACCGTAATCAGAATACTCCTACCGATGTACTTTCCTTTGCCATGCAAGAAGTTGAAGAAGTGCCAAACGAAGGAGAAGTAGTTCTTTTGGGAGACGTGGTTGTTTCTTTGCCTCGGGCGTGGGAGCAAAGTAAAGAATTTGAGCATAGTTTGCTGCGGGAAGTGGCTTATTTAATTGGGCATGGGGTGCTGCATTTATTAGGTTATGACCATCAAAAAGAAGTAGAGCGCCAAATTATGCGCGCGAAGGAAGAGACTATTTTAAGTAAACTAAATGTACAATAAGAATAATAATTATTCACGGAAGAAAGCTATTTTTGTTTGGGCAGGTGCTTCTACCAGGAAAAGAAACTGGTTGGTGTCCTTTTCTTGTGGGAACTAATTATTGCCCCTCCGCAAGCCGCAGTTAGAGACATTATGCGGACAAAGGTAATTAGGGTAGATGTAAAGACAGAAAGTCCGGAGTTAAAATTAGGCTTTAGTCTTGAAAAATTTTAAGATGCGGAGAAATGCGGAATGATGGAAATGGAAGAAGAAAAAGCTTTTATAGTGGCGGTAGATTTACCTGCAAAAGACCGGTGGCCGGTAGAAGAATCTTTAGCTGAGTTAGCTCGTTTAGTCGTAAGTGCTGGAGCGACAGTCGTTGGCAAAGCAGTACAAAAACAAATAAAGCCGCACCCGGCTACTTTTTTAGGCCAGGGCAAAGTTCAGGAAATTGCCCACTTATGTCGTGAGTTAAAAGCGGAGCTTTTAATTATTGGCCAGGAGCTTTCTCCGGCCCAAAAGAAAAATTTAGAAGAAGCCATGCAAGTCCGGGTGATTGATCGAGTTCAGCTTATTTTGGATATTTTTGCCCAAAGGGCCCGGACCAGCGAGGGAAAAATACAGGTCGAATTGGCCCAGTTAAATTATTTATTGCCTCGCTTAACCGGTTTGGGTACAGAACTTTCCCGGTTAGGAGGGGGAATTGGAACCCGTGGCCCTGGGGAAACAAAGCTTGAAGTGGACAGGAGACGTATTTATAGGCGGATAGCCATCCTAAAACGGGAACTTAAAGAGGTGCAGCGCCACCGTACTTTATTACGGCAAGCCCGGCAAAAAATTCCTATCCCCCTGGTGGCTTTAGTAGGTTATACAAACGCTGGTAAATCGACCCTTTTAAACACTTTAACTGCGGCTGGGGTATTGGTGGAAGATAAGCTTTTTGCGACCCTGGACCCGACCACTAGACAGGTAATACTTCCCAATAATGAGACCATTCTTCTTACGGACACGGTAGGCTTTATTCATCGTCTGCCTCTTCATTTAGTGGCTGCCTTTCGAGCGACGCTTGAAGAGGTAGTAGAAGCCGATTTAATTTTACATCTGGTAGACGCCGCCGCCGCCGCAAATAATCAAGCCCAAATTGCCGTAGTGGAAGATATTTTATCCTCACTTGGGGTTCAAGATAAACCAACTATTTTAGTATATAATAAGATAGATGAACTGAACCAGGAAAAAAGCTTGCCGGGCATCGAAGATAATCTTTTTACCTATAAGGATGTACCAACCGCAGCCATTTCGGCTCTTACGGGACAGGGAATAAAAACGTTGCTGGAGTTAATTGCTCAGGTATTAGCCGCCAAAAGAGTATGTATAACTCTTTTTATACCTTACCATAAGAGTAGTATTCTTTCTTTATTGCACCAAAAGGGACAGGTATTAAAAGAAGAGTACAGGGCAGACGGAACAATGGTAAAAGTAGACCTTGAAGAAGTCTGGGCCAAGCGCGTTGAGGCATGGTTAAAATAACGTTTTTAAAAAGAGTAATGCTTATGGCGACAGGAAAAATAAAAAATATACTTTATTTATTACTTGCTCTAATCGTTGGAGGAGCCTTGCTGGTTTTAGGTTTTATCTATAAAGGTACTGTTTTGCCTTATTTTACAAATAATACAACGGCAACCATTTTACGTTTTCTTTTCATTATTATTGGTACTTATCTTGGCCTTAAGGTAGTTTATCTGGCTATAAACCGTTTTGCCGTCCACTTGAAAAAAAGAGTGGAAGAGGAAACCCACGAAAGAATAAGGCAAATTGATACTCTGGCCGGCATTTTAAAAAAAATTGTCATAGCCGTGGGAGTTATTATTGCCGGTTTAATGTTGCTTAAAGAAATTAACGTTGATATTCGCCCTATTCTAACGGCGGCCGGCATTGGCGGAATAGCGCTTGGTTTTGGGGCTCAAACCTTAGTGCGTGATATTATAGGCGGTTTCTTCTTAATTATAGAAAATCAAATACGAATTGGTGATGTAGTTAAAATCGGCGATAAATCAGGCTTGGTAGAAGCTATAAATTTGCGTACCGTTGTCTTGCGTGATTTAGAAGGGGTAGTCCATATAATACCTAACGGTAGTATTCAAACTATTTCTAATATGACTAAGGAATGGTCGCGCTGTGTTATTGATATAGCGGTGGCTTATAAAGAAGACCTGGACCAGGTAATGGATGTATTAGCCCAAACCGGTAAAGATTTACAAGAGGATGTGCAGTTTGCTGGTTATATTACCGAACCGATTGAAATTTTAGGGGTGGATAATTTTGCTGATTCGGCGGTTATTATTAAAATCATGATTACTACTAAACCCTTAAAACAATGGGAAGTGGGAAGAGAATTGCGCCGCCGGATTAAAAAAGCCTTTGACCAGCATAACATTGAAATACCTTTCCCTCACCGGACAATATATTGGGGGGTAGGACAAAAAAATAACTAAACGGAGGGGCTTATCTTTGCGATTGCGCTTTATTTTAGGAAGAGCCGGAACAGGAAAAACATATATTTGTTTAAAGGAAATCCAACAGGTTTTAACCCAAGCCCCTGAAGGGTCGCCGCTAATCCTTTTGGTCCCGGAGCAGGCTACTTTTCAAAATGAATTAGCTCTTTTGACTGAGTCTTCTATGTGCGGTACCATACGGGCCCAGGTATTAAGTTTTCGTCGTTTGGCCTGGCGTGTCCTCCAGGAAACGGGAGGGGCCACCCGTAAACACATTAGTGAACCGGGTAAATGTATGATTTTACGAAATCTTTTGGAAAAACGCGCCTCGCAACTAAAAGTATTTCAACGGGCCACAAAAAAGGAAGGTTTTTACGCTACATTAACCAGAACTTTGACGGAAATGAAGCTTAACCGTTTGTCAGTTGATGACCTTAAAGCCGTAAAGACAGAAAAACAAGAATTGCTGACGGGTAAATTACACGACCTGGCTATTTTATATGCGGGCATGGAAAATTACCTGGTTGACCGTTACCTCGACCCTGATGATTATCTTCAGATTACGGCTAACCAACTGCATCAATCTCCTGCTATTTTAGGGGCTGAAATTTGGGTGGATGGCTTTACCGGCTTTACTCCTCAAGAATATTACGTGTTGGAAAAAATTCTCCTGGTAGCAAAAAGGGTAACGGTAACCTTGTGTTTAGATAATGATCAGTTACCTGGGGAAAATGATTTATTTTATTCCACTTGGGAAACAAGGCAAAAAATAAAGGATATTGCTGTCAAGGCGGGAGCCTTAATAGAAGCAGATTTAAATATAAATGAAGATATTCCACCTCGCTGGTCTGCCGCCCCTGATCTAGCTTACCTGGAAAAAAACTTTTTTGATTATGCGGCCCCTTCATTTAACTCACCCCCACCCGGGCTAAAACTTGTGGCGGCAGCCAGCAAACGGGCCGAAGTAGAAGGAGTAGCCCGGGAAATTACCCGTTTATGCCGTGATTTAAATTACCGCTGGCGCGATATGGCCGTGATTTTACGTAATCCGGAAGATTATTACGCCTTAATTAACACTATTTTTACGGATCACGAGATCCCTTTTTTTATTGATTTAAAAAGACCGGTACATTACCATCCGCTGGTAGAATTAATTAGGGCGGCCTGTGATACAGTAATTACAAACTGGTCGTACGAAGCAGTTTTTCGTTATTTAAAAACCGACCTTATTCCAGTGGCCCGCGAGCAAATTGACCTTTTAGAAAATTATGTTCTGGCGTACGGGATTAAAGGCTCCCGCTGGACGGACAACAAAGACTGGACTTACCGGCGACATTACCTGAAGGACTCTTTAGAGGAAGACTACCTTGAGGCGGAAAAAGAAACCGTCTCTGCTTCGTTAGCCGCCATTAATCAAATTAAAAAAGAAGCCACCCAAGCCTTGCGCTTGTTTCAAGAAGAAGTAAAAAAAGCAAAAATTGGACAGGAAATTAGCTTGTCTTTGTTTAAATTTTTAATTACGCTGGATATACCAGGCCGGTTAAGCTCGTGGAGAAACGAAGCTTTAGCTCTAGGGCAGCTTGAACAGGCTTCGGAACATACCCAGATATGGGCTTACGTGGTTGACCTTTTAGAGCAACTAGTTGAAATCGTGGGAACTGAGAAAATATCCCTGGAAGAATATAGCCAGATGTTAAATGCAGGTTTGGAGAACTTACGATTGGGCCTTATTCCGCCAGGTCTTGATCAAGTATTGATTTCTTCCTTAGATCGGTCGCGAAACCCTAACGTAAGGTCAGCCTTTGTTTTAGGAGTTAATGACGGTATTTTGCCGGCCCGCGGCTCACGAAATGTTTTATTTAACGAGGCGGAAAAAGAGTTCTTAGAACAAGCAGGACTTACCTTTTTTCCAGGGGAAAAGCGACGTTTGTACCTGGAGCAGTTTCTTGTTTATACTGCGCTTACCCGGAGTACAGAATTTTTAGGGGTCAGTTATGTCCTGGCCGATAATGAAGGGCGGGCAGCGACGCCTTCAATTGTGGTTTCCCGGCTTAAAGAAATCTTTCCCCACTTGAAGGAGGAGTTTTGGGCTGAGGAACCAGACGGGCTAAATGAAGAAGGATTCATTACTCGTCCTGCCCGTAGCCTGGCATATTTAACCTCACGATTAAGGATCGTGAAAGCGGGCAAAAACATAAATCCTGTGTGGTGGGGAACTTACTCCTGGCTGGTAAGTCAGGAAAAATGGCGGGAAAGATGTAAGCGGGTATTAAGCAGTTTATTTTATATAAATCAAGAACCACCCTTACCGGTAAAGCTTAGCCGCTCTCTTTACGGCAATCCGGTAAAGGCGAGTGTTTCAAAAATAGAAAAATTTAACGCTTGCCCCTTTGCTTATTTTTTAACTTATGGGTTAGGATTAAAAGAAAGGGCGCAGTATAAATTAACGGTTCCCGATTTAGGGGAATTTTACCATGCAGCCTTAAAAGAATTTCATACTCGGGTACTGGCCAAGAAAATCAATTGGTCAGACTTAAAACCAAAAGATTGTGCTCTTCTAACCGGTGAGGTAGTAGAAACATTGGCTCCCCAGTTGCGTAACGAAATTTTGCTTAGCGGGCCAGGTTACAGGTATCTTACCCAAAAGTTAATAAAAACGGTTGGGTGCGCCACTAACATTTTAACCGAACACGCCCGGCGGGGTAAATTTTCCCTGGTAGGGCTGGAGCTTGCTTTTGGACCAAAAGGAAACCTTCCTCCGCTGCGCTTAAAGCTAAAGGAAGATACCTGGTTAGAACTCTCTGGCCGGATTGACCGGGTTGATTTAATTACCTCCCCTAAAGGCAATTACTTAAAGGTAATTGACTATAAATCCGGTGCGGTAGAATTAAACTTAAACGAAATATTTTACGGGCTCAAACTACAATTACTGGCTTATTTAGATTTAGTTTTAAATTATGCTCCCGATCTGATTGGTAGTGATGCGTTGGCGGCCGGTATGCTTTATTTTACTCTTCAAAACCCTTTAATTATCAGCCATGGCCCTCTTGACCCTGATTTGGTGGCCAAAGAAGTACTTAAAAAATTAAAAATGAAAGGTTTACTTTTAGCTGATCCTGAAATAATATCTTTAATGGATAACCTAGTATTTACCAGCCCAGATTTGCTGCCGGTAGCTTTTAAAAAAGATGGTTGTTTTACTTCCCGTTCCTCGGTAATCAGCGCCACGCAATTTACCATTTTACGGCAGCACCTGCGCCAAACCCTAAAGGCGGCAGGAGAAGAAATTATGGCTGGAGTGGTGGCCATAAAGCCATACCGGGGACAAAAGTTTGCGTCTTGTCGTTATTGCCAGTTTAAAGCTATTTGCAAATTTGATCCTCTTTTGCCGGAAAATAATTTTCGCCTTTTGCCTTCACCTTCTAAAAAGGAAATATGGCAAGGTTTGAGTCAAGTAAATACCAAGGAAATATGACGCTTTAAGAGTAAGGACGTTAAATTTAACGCCCCTACGAAAGGAGGAAAACTATTGTTACCTGTTTACAGACTGGAACTTCCTACCCCCTATAGCGTGGGTACGGTTAACGCCTATTTAATTTATACTCCGCCATTTACACTTATTGATCCTGGTCCCGACATACCCCAGACAAGAAGGGTTTTAAATGAAAATATCCTTAATTTGGGTTTGAGCTTAGACCAGATAAATAGGGTGGTTATAACGCACGCCCATACAGATCATTGCGGGTTAGCCCAATGGGTCCATGAACTTTCGGGGGCTAAAATTTACCTTCATCCTTACGAATGGCAAAAGGTAACCGGGAATTATGATTTTTTTCAGGAAAGGCTTCCCTTTTTACTTGAGATGGGAATACCTGACGATGTACTTTTGAAGTTGGTTAATAACAAGGATATATTACCACCTCCTTATATTACCAAAGATAGCCTGGTAGAAGTAATAGAAGGAGAAGATTTATTTTTTGAAACCGGCATGTTTAAGATACTTCATTTTCCAGGTCATGCTCCGGGTCACCTATGCCTTTATGACCCTGAAGAAAAAAGTCTTCTATCAGGTGATTTTCTTCTGCCGCATATTACCCCTAATCCGTTGTTAGAGCCCGATCCTGAAAATAAAACCAGACGTGCTCCTAGCTTACGTCAATATACGGTAGGGTTAACCAGATTAGAAAAAATGAACCTAAAAAAAGCCTGGCCGGGTCACGGTGAGGTAATTGAAAATGTACCGGAGCTTTTACGTAGTTTTCAAGAACATCACCTTAACCGGTTTAAGACTATTTTAAACTTGCTTTCGCCAGATAAAAAGTTAAACATTTACCAAATATGCCAATTGCTTTATCCAGGCCTCCAGGGTTTTGAAATTTTTTTAGGGCTTTCGGAAATTCAAGCCCATTTAGATGTCCTGGTGGAAAAAAAACAGGTTATAGCTTGGCTGCAGGGGACGGTGTTTTTTTATAGTAGAGTTCAAAAACAAATGGCCGTTTAATTTTTATAAAAAATTTATATTTAAAGGAAAAGTTTTACTGGCTATTGTCGTTGCCCGGTTATTAATAGGGTTAATTCGTTTATGGGGAAAAAGTAAGGGCTCTTCTCTTCCAGGAATGCTGGCACTAAAAATATGTCCGGGAATTACCGGTTTTCTGGCTCGCCAATCCAGGCAGGGAATAATTTTGGTTTCAGGAACAAACGGCAAAACAACGACAAACAACATGTTAGCCCAAATAATGAAAAAAGCGGGCCACCGGGTAGTGGTAAATTACGAAGGGGCAAATCTTATTACCGGTGTGGCTACCGCTTTAATTAAAGCCGCAGATTTTAAAGGCAAATTGGAAGGCGATTATTCAATTTTGGAAGTGGACGAAGCGGCTTTACCGCGCGTAGCCCAAGAAGTACGGCCCAGGATGGTAGTCTTAACCAATTTTTTTCGCGACCAACTAGATCGTTACGGGGAAATAGATAAAACAATTGCCATGCTTTGTAATGCTTTAAGTAAATTGCCTGAGACAAGTTTAATATTAAACGCTGATGACCCGTTAGTCGCCCAGTTTGAAAAAAAGACCGGTTTGCCGGTGGTGTATTACGGTTTAGGAAAGCACGAAAAAGTAATAACAACGTCTTCCGGGGTTAAAGAAGCAAAATTTTGTCCGCTGTGCGGAACAAAACTAACTTATGCTTATTATCATTACGGTCAAATAGGAAGTTATCACTGTACCGGGTGTGGTTTTACCCGCCCTCAGCCCCGGGTAGAAGGTTTTCAGGTTAAAACAGGTAATAAAACTGCTAACTGCTTTGTTTGTTGCCACAAAGGTGTGGTTAGCTTGAATCTTCCTGTTTACGGCTTATATAACTTATATAATGCTTTAGCGGCCCTAACCGCTGGCTTAAACTTAAATATAAGTTTAACCGCCATTATATCCGCTTTACAAAATTACACCCCGGTTATAGGACGCATGGAAAGATACAATTTTCAGGGCAAGCCGGTGTTTTTAAATTTAGTTAAAAACCCGGCTGGTTTTAACGAAGGTTTAGCCGCGTTACTGGAAACGCGGGAGAAGAGCGACGTTTTCTTTGCCATTAACGATCTTGATGCTGATGGAAAGGATATTTCCTGGCTTTGGGATGTTGATTTTGAAAAACTGGCGGATAAAGAAAAGTATTTTAATATCTTTGTTTGTACCGGTACCCGGGGTGAAGAAATGGCTTTGCGCTTAAAATATGCTAATCTGCCGGTAAGTAAAATTAAAATATGCCCGGTTCAAAAAAGGGCGGTAAAGGAAGTATTATCGGGGACAGGAAAAACAGCTTTTTTGCTGACTACCTACACTGCTTTGTGGCCAACAGAAAAGTTTTTAGCGAAGATAGCCCAAAAGGAGAGGATTTATGAAGCTGAACGTGTGCCATCTGTATCCTGATTTACTTAATCTATACGGAGACCGCGGTAACGTAATGGCGTTTAAACAGCGCTGCAGTTGGCGCGGTATTAAAATAAACCTCTTTGAAGTTAATCTGGGTGAAAAAATAAATTTCAAAGAAATGGATTTTCTTTTTTTGGGAGGCGGTTCCGATAGGGAGCAAAATCTCATCGCGGCCGATTTAACCCAAAGAACAAGTGACTTAAAAGAGGCCATAGAAGACGGGCTGGTTGTTCTGGCTATTTGTGGTGGTTATCAGTTGTTGGGTAAATATTACCGTACTCTGGACGGAAAGATTATTCCTGGTCTGGAGCTTCTTGATTTTTATACCGAAGCCGGTTTAAAAAGACTTATCGGCAATATTATTATTGAAGTTGTCCTGGAAGATAGTATAATTCAGGTGGTTGGTTTTGAAAATCATGCCGGCCGGACTTTTTTAGGCCACATATACCCCTTAGGACGTGTTCTGTCCGGTTACGGTAACAACGGTAAAGATAATAAAGAAGGAGTCCGTTATAAAAATGTTTTTTGTTCTTATTTACATGGTCCTCTCTTGCCTAAAAACCCTATGCTTACTGATTATTTAATAGCAACTGCTTTAAAACGCCGTGGCTGGTCAGACAAATTAGATTTTCTGGACGATTCCCTGGAAATTGCCGCGCAAAAGGTTATGCTAAAACGACTTTTAAAGTGAAGGTAACTTTAAAACAAATGTAACGTACTAATAACTGATTCAGTTGCCAGCGCGCAACGATACTCTCTTTATTGCAAAGTCACAAAACGATTTTTTATTTGTTTTTTACTAATAGGCGATGGCTGACAACTGAACATTAAATCGTTATAAATAGTTTTCTACCGCATTAATAATTTTATCCATTTCTTCCTGAGCTAAGTTTATATTATTTTCTAATTTGGCAATATATTCGCCAATATCTGGATTTTGGGTGCTTAGGAGGGCTATTTTTTCTTCTTGTTTTTCAATTTCCTGGTCGAGCATCTTTAAGTCAATACTTAACTTAAACCTAGCTTTTAAAAATTCAAGGATGGCCTTAGTGGCCTTTAGGTCTACCCGGCCAGATAAATAAAATGGTACGTCAACCCAAAAACTTATGCCCGGTATGTACCTTTGCATTGCAATCCATAAGAGAAAACCACTCGTGGAAGTAGGACCCTCGTGACTTAAATTTGTTTGCAAAGGATAGTTTCCTATTTCTTCTTTTAAATATGGTGTGTTGACGACCGTATAGATTTTTCTTTCCTTAGTATGCGCAATGGTAGAAATCAGTCCGCCGATGGTGTATATTTCTTTTACCTTAAAGTTTTCAGCCAAGTCTAAGAATAAATTTAAAAATTTATAGATTTTTGAATTGGGTTGGTAACTTTTAAAGAAGATGAGGTCTTTTTCTTCGTAAGCATAAAATTTAGCTTCCGGAAATTGGACCAGATCGTTTGCAATTTGAACCTCGTTTAAAGGAAAGAAGCCTAATGGCTCAATTTCGGCAAACTCTTCAAATTGCAGATGGTTATTCAGGTACTCAAAAACGTTCCAACCAACTTCTCCGGCATCCGGTTGCCAGCCGGCAATTAAGAAAGGCGCGCTTAAAACAGGTGTTTTTTTAATCATTAATTTTGCCTCCTTTCTTAAAGAACTCTTCTACTTCTTTGATGATTTTTTCTTTTTCTTCATCTGTTATTGGCTCCAGAGCGGTTGGTTTAACGTAGGTCTCATATTTTAACTTATCCAACTCTTCCTGTATTTGCTGGGGTAAGGACCGGTACAGGTTTTCAATTTCTGTTTCGGTACGGGCAATAAAACTATTAAGTCGGGACAGGTCAATTTCAACTTTAAGTCTTGGGGTTAATGCTTCAAGAATAGATTTAGAAGCGTTTGGATACAGCATGGGGTAAGGAATGGAAAATTGAGCTATGTATATCGGTATTTCACCTAACAGGCATATACCATCTAACCCCTTTCTTTTGGCCGCCCCTAATAACACTCCATTTAAACCGCTAATGCTGCCTTGTCCCCCTCTTTCACCCATATTGCTCATTAAAATTATATTTTCGCCTCCTTTAACCTCGTTTATTAGTTTTTCGTTATTTGGTACCGCCCAAACTTTTGGCTTTAACGTATGGTGAATAGGGGCTACTGCGGCCCCCGCCGTATATACTCTTTTGCATCCAAGAGCTATTCCAACATCTAAAACGTGATTGGCAATATCATAAATTTCCTCCTCTTCCTTTGGCTGCATTTCTCCTAAAAAAAGTATTAAATCTTGCTCTGCTTTCTTATAATAAAATTTATGGCTGGGAAAATCCATATTATGCAAAATACCATTTTTTATGGTGATACTTTTAGGAAAAAAGTAAGGCCATGATTTTATTTCGGCAAACTCCTCTGCCTCCAGCCTGTTTTTTAAATAGTTTACCGCCATAAGACCGATATTTCCTATACCGGGCCAAGCCGCAATCAGGTAAGGATCTTTTAGTTCTGGCTTTTTATGAATTTTGATTATATTTTCCATATTATTTAAGTCTCCTTTGTAATATCGTTAAATATACAAATATTTTTAAAATTTTAAAAACCTTCTCTTTAAATTTATTATAAAACGGGTTTGTTTTTAACGTCAATTAACTTACCTTTATTTTGGGCAATTATATATTTTTCTAATTCATTTAATTTATCCTTTGACCCAAAAACAATCAACAAATCACCCGGAAGGATTTTTTCGGCTGGCTGAGGGTTAACGATGGTTTTTTTGTTTCTAATTATGGCTAACAATTGCGTATTAAAATCCTCGCGCAAACGCGAATTTCTTAGTTCCTGGTAAGCAAGGGGGGAGGTATCATAAATTGGCAGCTCTTCTAGTTCTAAATTTACCATGGTGATTTCGGTCAAATTTTGGACAAAGGCTACGCTGGCCGGTTTTAAAGCCGTTAAGGCCATACGGCTGCCCGCGATGGCGGCAGGCGAGATAACGTGATTTGCTCCGGAACGCTTTAAACGGGGGATGCTTTCAGGATGGGTGGCCCGGGCAATAACGCGCACCTGCGGGTTTAGGTCTTTACAGGTAATAGTAATAAAAAGATTACTGGTATCATCTGGAAGCGTAATAATTATTGTTTTTGCTTTACATATTCCGGCCTTTATTAATGTTTGGTCTATTGTGGCATCGCCAATTAAATATAAAACTTCTTTTTCTTGTAGCTTTTCAATTAAAGTAGGGTTTTTTTCAATAACTACAAAAGGTACCCCTTCGTGTTTCAACTGGGCACTTACTTCTTGACCTACCCGTCCGATGCCGCAAACAATAGTATGCTCATTTAAATTGTTAATCCGGCGCATCTTTTTTTTCCTCCTCCAAGTACTAGGCAAATGATTTTCTACCACTGCCGTTATTAATTCGTTAAAAACGTAAGCAAACAAACCTATACCGCCAACAATAAGGACAATAGTCATTATCCGGCCGCCCGTAGAGTGGGCAACTATATCACCATAACCTACGGTAGTAATGGTGATGATGGTTAACCACAAAGCATCAAAAAGGCTCATTCCTTCAAAGTACCAGAAAGATGTCATGCCGCAGATTAGGATAAACATTAAACTTATCAAAGCATAAATAAAAGTGTATCGGGAAAACAACTATGTACACCCCAGTTGTAGTTTTAAAAGAAATACCTGGGTACTTAATAAAAAATTAATTTTTTAAGCTTCTGCTTTGGTTAAAATTGCATGAGCTTTTTGCTTTGTCCGGGAGGCCAGGCAGCACAAGCGTTGAACGGAACACAAAAAAAGATTTTACCCCAAAATAAAACGAGAAAATACGGTTTTGCAGGGCAGAAAGCATAGGTTGCTGAAAAATCCACCCCAAGTAAAAATAATACAGGTGAGCATTTCCATGATAAAATAGTAGCAATGAAAACCACACATTAAACCAAGGAGGCTCACCTGCATGGCTATTATACCACAACTTCGCATTTTTGGCTGGAAGGAAATCGAAGAATTAGGTGACTTAGAACGGTTACGTCTCGTGCTGGAATATATGCCGGACGAAAAACTAATGAGACAACTGGAAAAAGAGCGGTATAAAGGTCGGGACGATTATCCCGTGCGGGCGATGTGGAACTCCGTACTCGCCGGCACCGTGTTTCAGCATGATAACGTAGAAAAACTACGTCGGGAATTAGCTCGGAACGGGCAATTACGAGAGATGTGCGGCTTTTGTGAAAAAGTACCCCCGGCGTGGGTGTATACGCGATTTTTGAAGAAAGTATTAAAACATGCGGAAGAAGTGGATAAGATTTTCGAAAAGCTGGTTGAACAATTGCGGGAACTATTGCCTGACTGCGGCAAGCACCTAGCCGTAGACAGCAAAGCCATCTCGTCCTTTGCCAAGCGGAAGAATGGCAATCAGACCTCGGATGGCAGACGTGATACAGATGCCGATTACGGGAAAAAAGAATACCGGGGCCAGCACAAAGACGGCAGCCTCTGGGAAAAGATCGTGAAATGGTTTGGCTACAAACTGCATTTAGTTGTGGATGCAACATATGAATTGCCCGTGGCCTACAAGGTCACGAAAGCTTCGGCGTCAGACATCAAAGAAGGGCACGCCTTGCTTGAACAGATAGAAGAGAAACAGCCGGAGATTTTGCGGATAGCCCAAACATGGGCGGGCGACAAGGGCTATGATGATACAAAACTGATCGAGAAATGCTGGGATCGGTATCAAATCAAACCGGTGATCG
>JJNX02000007.1 GCA_000681355.2 Peptococcaceae bacterium SCADC1_2_3 | reverse complement strand
ACAAAACAGCGGATATGTCCCAAATAAGTTTTTTGAGTGTTTTTGGCAAAGCCCTTTAGCTCCATTGAGGTAATCATCAATTGAATAAAATCCTGCATAAAAAACACCTTCCTTTTTTACTTTAAAATATAAAGGAAGGTGTGATAAACTGGTAGAAGAAAATTTAAAAAGACTACCGCGAAGCGGTTTAGTTCAACAGCGGCTATGCGGTTTCGCTCCGATGCACCCAAGGGTGTGTGCTAGGCGACCCCTTCGCAAACCCCGCGCCCCGTTATCTGCTCATTGCGGGCAGAAAGAAAAAAGGCTAAAAATCATGGAAAAGATAATAAGGGTATTAATGATGATGGTTGTTTTAGTTGTGCTCTCTATGCCTATTATGGTTTCTCATGCTTTTGCACAGAATATTGATTCTGGTTTTCAAGGCATGATGTATGAAAGAAAGCCAGACGGTGGTATTGGTCCGAAAATCCCGGGAGTTAAAATTACCTTTGTGAGAGAAAACGGTAGCGCTACTAAAACTGTGACGACGAATAAGGATGGTTTTTATCGTATTTCCTTGAAAAAGGGCAGATATATAGTTAGCGCAACTCATTCTGATTATGAGGAGTATACTAGTTCCCCTGGCTTTATCGTTGTCACTGGCAGTGGTTACCAAACAGGCAATATTTTTATGAAAAAGATATTGATGACAACAGTTTTGCTTATACGTCATGCAGAAAAGTCTAATGATTCCTTGAGCTCAGCAGGAATGTTGCGTGCTGATGAGTTAGTTCACGTTGCAAAAAAAGCGGGCGTGGAAGCTATTTTTGCAACTAATACTAACCGCAGTCAGGAAACGGTTCAGCCTCTGGCTACAGAGCTGGGTTTAATCCTGAATATCTACCAACAATATGACGAAATTCAGGAAATCAGCAATAAGGTGCTTACGAAATACGCCGGTAAAGTAGTACTCGTAGCTGGCCATAGCGATACTCTCCATACGATTATCGAAGCATTTGGAGGGGATCCAAATAAATGCTGTATCAACGGGGATGAATTCGATAATCTTTGCGTGATAACAATATACGGGCCTGGTAAATATATGGATGGAAGCAGAGATTTTGACCCCATGTGTGCAGAACTGCTGTGACTCGGTGTCTTGAGCACCGAGGAATTTAGGATTTTAAGGATAGCTCTATAATGGTATCACCTGCTGATTTCATAAGGATGGAATACACAGAGACTCTGGTTTAAGATAAAGAATCGTGATTCAAGCCCCTTTAGGTGCGGATGGCAAAATGGCTCGGAAAATAATCTGTTCTTATGGAGCCACGGATGACCTTGATGCCCTCGCCGAGTACATTGCAAGGGATTCTTCTTTTTAC
Source organism: Peptococcaceae bacterium SCADC1_2_3 (assembly GCA_000681355.2). Classification (GTDB taxonomy): domain Bacteria; phylum Bacillota; class Desulfotomaculia; order Desulfotomaculales; family Nap2-2B; genus SCADC1-2-3. Next base: position 52,891 of record JJNX02000007.1, on the reverse strand, counting down.
GCAGCAGCATTTACCCAGCAAATTCTGGATGCAAGCCGTTCCCTCAATGAGTTTTCAGAGAGAAGACGCGAGGAATGCCGCAGCCGCTGTCCGTTACCTGGATGGTGGTTTCGTTTTCTTCTTGAGTTACTATAATCTCCACCTTACCTCCAATAGGGGTAAATTTAAAGGAATTATCCAGTAAATTAATCAGCACCTGCTTTAAACGGTCGGGATCGGCCGATACTGGCTTTAAGCCCTCAGCTAGCTTAAGGGTAAAATTTAAGCCCGGGCGCCCGGACCGAGGGCGCATCTGGGACACTTTTAAGAAAGAAGAAAATAGCGGTTCCGCAGGATAAAGTGAGCATCATTAAAATTTACCCACTGGGTTCGCTGGTGGGGTGAAAAATAATACTTTTGCCGGGTTACCGGACCCATTAAGCCAACTGTTTTGCTGCCTATGTATGTTATTTTAACCATATTGCCGGACGTAGGGCTACTTTCAATTATATTTACTTTTTTCTTACTTGTTTCTTCGTTTATATTCCTTATGCCTTCAGTTTTTATTTCTTTGCGTCTTTGATTACAGCAACTCATTTTTCTTTTCCTCCTCTTCAAGTGTTAAAGGTTCGGGAAGATATTTTTCAATAATTATCGCTGCCCCGGAGAGGGCTAACCAAACCATAATCTTTAGGGCCGCACTTTCCCCAATAAAAAAAGCTAAGGGAGCGCCTACCCAAATGCTAAGGCAGTTAAAACAATCCATGAGTTGCCCCCAAAATCCCCGGCCTAACCGTTTGCGAATGAAAAAGATAATCTGTCCTGGTCCGTCCTCTTTAGCTATTAAATGGGTTATTCGCCAAGTAACCAGGGTAGCCAGGATGAAATGAAAGATAAGCTGTTTATCTTCCATATATTGTTTATACCTCCCAATAATCTACCGGCACTTCTTTTTTATATTTTATGTTTAATTAGCAGGCATGGTCACAGGTTCGATGTTTGAGATTCGGAGTATACATTTCCCCATAAACTTTATTTATTGACCGGGAAGGCAATAAAATAACTACGGATATTTCCCAAAAAGATGAAAATGGTTTTTGGAGTTAAAGAATTACAGTCCTATTCTCATCAAAGAAAAGAAGGCCTCTAAAGTCATCTATCAAGGTTGGTTTCCCAGGAGAAGGTCTTTAGAGGTAGCCGATATCTTCCGCGCATTTGGGCCTGCTTACCGCGAAGCCCATGGTCACAAGATGACCCTTCGCCATCTTCGTGCCATGCGGGCCATCGAAATCTGCCGTACTGCTGAACTGGGCGGTCATGTGTGAAGAATACGATAACTGTGGTACATTGAGGATCTCCCATAATTCTTGTCGGAATCGTCATTGCCCCAAAGCAGTAATTGCTGCAGGGGTATGGTATCAAAGCCGGTTCTTACATTGGGGGTGAAATAACTTTAAAATCTTGCCACCAGGACAATTATATAATAAGATATAGAAAATGAAGCGAGACAAAAAATTTCCTGGTCCAATTAAGTTATTTCATCCCCAGGACAAAATAGGGATTACCACTACTGTTCCGGTGGAAGTAATTTACGCGGCGGGTTTGGTTCCGGTTGATTTAAATAATATATTTATCACCTCTGCTAACCCCCAACAACTGGTAGATGAGGCTGAGTTAGCGGGCTTTCCCCGTAACGTATGCAGTTGGATTAAAGGGATTTACAGTGTAGTTTTAAAAAACCAGGATATTCGTGCTGTTGTGGCCGTAACTCAAGGTGACTGCAGCAATACGCACGCCCTTATGGAAACCTGGCAGTTAAAAGGTAGGAAAGTATTCCCGTTTGCCTATCCCTTTGACCGGGACAAGGACCTATTAAAACTGCAAATTGAAAAAATGATGGCTTATTTTAATGTAAGCTGGCCTTTAGTAAATAAAACCTGGAAAAGTTTAAATAAAATCAGGGAAAAAGTATGGCAAATTGATTACCTTTCCTGGCAAAAAGGAATTGTTCCCAGCCAGGATAATCATTTGTTTCAGGTTAACTGCAGTGATTTTAAAGGAGACCCGGCCGCTTTTGCCCAGGAAACAGAGATATTTTTAGATAATTTAACGTCAAACAAGGAAACGCCACCGCCAAAAATCCGGCTTGGTTTTATTGGGGTGCCTCCTATTGCTACCGATATTTATGATTTTCTGGAGGAAAAAGGGGCCCGGGTAGTATTTAACGAAATACAGCGCCAGTTTACTCTGCCATTTCCTCAAAAAAACTTGGTCGAACAGTATCGTACCTATACTTATCCCTACGGGGTATTTTTCCGGCTAAAAGATATTCAAAGGGAAATTGAACGCCGGGAAATAAAGGGGCTCATTCATTACGTGCAAAGTTTTTGTTTCCGGCAAATTGAAGACTTAATCATCCGCACCAAGCTTAAAATACCTGTTCTTACTTTAGAAGGAGATAAACCTGGCCGGTTGGACGCACGGGCACGCTTGCGCCTTGAAGCTTTTTTGGAAATGATGCGGATATAGAAAACGAAGGGAGGAAGGCCCGGGTAAGTTTTAAAACTAAAACGGGCTAGTTAAAATGCGTATTACGGTTTTGGGCTGTTGGGCTCCTTACCCCAGGACGGGAGGCAATTGTTCCGGCTATTTACTGCAGGACGGGGGGGCTTACATTCTGCTTGACGCGGGAAACGGTACTTTTAGCCACCTGGGGCAGTTCGCCAGCCACGAGGATATACGGGCCGCAGCCATTACTCACCTGCACCCGGATCATTATGCTGATCTTTACTGTTTGCGCCACGCGGTTGAAATTTCCCGCCGGGAAGGCCGGCGTTACCGACCGGTAAAGTTGTTCTTACCTGCTCAGCCGGCCGCAATTTTTGAAGAATTTGCTTCTTATCGGGAAGCTTTTGAGGTTACAGCCATTGAAAGTCTGCCTGAAGAAAAAGTGCCCCCGGGGGTTTTGGCCCGCCGGGCTGAGGTAGGGCAGATATACCTGTATTTCCTGCCTGTACCGCATCTAATCCCTGCTTACGCAATTGGAGTGGATGGCTCTGGTTATTTTGTTTATTCAGGGGACATGGCCCCCACAGAAGAAATGGCGGCTTTCGCGGAAAAAGCAAGCATTTTTTTCTGCGAAGCCAGCGGACTGGATAAGGATGAAGAAGTTTTTCGAAATATTCATATGACCGCCCGCCAGGCCGGAGAAATGGCCAAAAAAGCCCGGGTAAAGCAGCTAATTTTAACCCACTTTTATCCTGAATACGATCTAGAATTACTTCGAGCCCAGGCAGAAGAAAGCTTTGGCAAAAAAGTCGAACTGGTTTTAGAAGGCCACACCTATTTTGTTTACTAAAAAATAACAGGCAGGTAAGATAATTGAAACTGGTAATAGCCACTGCAAATCAGGGCAAATTAAAAGAAATAAAATTATTAATTAATAATTCTTTTAAAAATAGCATAGAAGTTCTTTCTTTATCTAATTATCCTAACCTTCCGGATATAACTGAAGACGGGAAAACCTTTAAGGAAAACGCCGTTAAAAAAGCAAAAATTGTGGCTACAGCCACCGGTTTTGTTACTTTGGCTGATGACTCGGGCTTAGAGGTAGATTATTTAAAAGGGGCCCCGGGAGTGTTTTCGGCCCGCTTTGCCGATAAGGCCCAAAATGATCAGGCCAACATTGAAAAACTGCTGCGTTTAATGGAGGGCGTTCCCATGGAAAGGCGAACGGCGCGCTTTCGCTGCGTGATTGCCATCGCCACTCCCGGGGAGCAGTTATTCACCGCCGAAGGAACGTGCCACGGCTTTATCGGTCTTATGCCGCGGGGCAAAAAAGGATTTGGCTATGACCCTGTATTTTATGTACCGCGGCATAACAAAACTTTTGCGGAATTAGATTTAGAAGTAAAAAATAAAATCAGCCACCGGGCCCGTGCTTTAGCCAAAGCAATAGATATTTTAAAAAAAATAAAAGCAAAATCTCTCTAAGGTTCACGGAGAAATCAGGTTTAAAATATGCTGGTGCACCTTGCCGTTGGAAAATAAAAGGTCGCTGATTACCGGCTTCCAGGGATTACCTTGAAAATCGCTGACCTTTCCGCCTGCTTCTTGGACCAGCAAAACCCCGGCGGCAACATCCCAGGGCTCAATTTCAGTGGTATAATAGGCTTCCCCCCTGCCTGCCGCCACCCAAGCCGCTTCAATACCGGCCGAGCCAAGCTTGCGCATATCCGTAACGTAGGAGTAAACTTTGCTTAAAATATTACCGGTTCTTTTTCTGTCCTTTTCTCCGCCTTCGCAGTAGATAAGGTAAGCCTGGTTAAGTTCCGTTATTTCTGAAACGTGAATTCTTTTTCCGTTTAAGTAAGCTCCCTTTTCTTTTTCCGCCAGGTAAAATTCACCAATCGCCGGGGCGTAAATTGCGCCCAGTAAAAGTTCATTTTTATGCCTTAAAGCTATGCATACACAGAAAAAGGGGTTAAAATTGGCAAAGTTGCCTGTACCGTCCAGGGAATCTACCACCCAAAGCCAGTCAGGGTCGCCTTCTACCAGACCACCCTCTTCGGTTAATAAGCTGTGGTGAGGGTAATAGGATTTAACCTCTTTAATGATTAAATTATCTATTTCCTTATCGTATTTAGTTACCGCCTCTTTAGCGGTACTTCTAAGATTAAGAAGATGCTCGTCCTCCCGGAAGCATTTAATTAAAGTATCACCTGCTTTTTTGGTTATGTTTTCAATAAATTTTTTCATTTATAACTATTACCTTCTTTTTAATTATTTTTGTTTTAAAAATATATTTTTCCTTTTTTATAACTATTGTCTCTATTTTACCTTAAACCTGCCCCGTTGCTCAAACAAATTATATTTAAAACCGGCAAGTTTTCGGATCTGCTCAAATTATAATACTTGCTAAGTTATATATAATGTTAGTATAATATAGATGATCGGTTACTCAGAATTTTAGTGAGGAATGAGGAACAACCGAAAAAGCGGGTAACTATATGGTTTTTACTTTATGCGGGTGTAGCTCAATGGTAGAGCACCGGCCTTCCAAGCCGGCTATGTGGGTTCGATCCCCATCACCCGCTCCATTTAAGTTTGATTAAGAAGAATTATTTTTCTGGGTGCATTACATTTGTCGCTCTTTTCTACAATGTACCGTTTAAATTATTATTTCTCCAACATTTTAATTATTTTCGGTAGGGCAGCCATAACGTCTCCGGCTAATAAACCTCTTATTCCTTTTTCAGAGGCCAGTCTATCTGCCGTCAGGCCGTGAATAAAAGCGCCGGCCGCGGTCGCCTTGGCTAAATCCATACCCTGGGCCAAGAAACCAGTAATCACCCCCGTAAGCACATCTCCCATACCCCCGGTAGCCATACCGGGGTTGCCGGTTGGATTTATGTATGTTTTCCCGTCAGGCGATGCAATAACTGTGCCGGCTCCTTTTAAGACTACCACCACTTTCCATAAAGCCGCCGCCTTTTCCGCTACCGATAAACGCTGGGTCTGAACCTGAGAGATGCTTAACTCCAGCAAACGAGCTAATTCGCCCGGGTGAGGGGTGATAATTAAAGGAGCCGGCGATTGGGCAAAAAGTTCAGGGCATCCTACCAGGGCATTTAAACCATCAGCATCTATGACCCCTGGTACCGGCAGCGCTTTTATTAACTGGCGGACCAAAGCCACTGTCTCCGGATGAGTGGATATTCCTGGACCTAAAGCCAATACATCCGAGCGCTCCAGCAAAGACAAGATTTCTTCCCGGGCCGTTTGACTTAATGTTTGCTCCTTTGTTTCAGGCAAAGCTACAGTCATGACTTCCGTTAATTTACCGGCCACTACCGGTTGAACGCTGGCCGGAACAGCTAAAATAACCAGACCGGCCCCGACGCGCGCGGCGCTTTCTGCCGTCATACAGGCTGCACCGGTCATTCCCCGGGAACCAGCCACCACCAGCACCCGCCCGCAATCACCCTTATGCATACCTAAAGGACGCGGCGGAAGCCAGCTTTGAACCATCTTTTCGGTGATTAGCCTTCTTTTTAAGTCTTCTTTCTCCAAAAGAAAAGAGGGGATGGATATATCAACGACGTGTAATTTACCCGTATAGTTTATCCCCGGGTCAAGCACCAAACCAAGCTTGGGTAAAGCAAAGGTTACGGTATGGGCAGCCTTTACGCAAGGACCGTGCACCTGACCGGTATCTGCTTCCAGACCAGATGGTATATCCACCGCCACTACCGGTTTACCACCGGCATTAATAACCTCGATGCAGCCGGCCGGCACGCCTAGCGCTTTACCCTTAAAGCCCGTGCCAAAGATGGCGTCAACAATTAAGGCTGTATTTACGGTTAAAAAACAGGCCAGTTCTTCTTCTTTAAACAAAAAACTTACCGGCTGCCCCATGTTTTGCCAGACACGCATATTTACCCCTGCGTCACCACTCATTTCTTCCGACGGGACCAATAAACCCACCTTAACTTTTGCCCCCCGGTTAAACAAGTGCCGGGCAACGACCATCCCGTCCCCTCCGTTATTACCCTTACCAACAAAAATGGCAATTTCCTTCCCGGTTACGCCATTTAAAATATTCTGGAGTAATTTTACCACTTGCAAACCGGCATTTTCCATTAAAACAATCCCGGGAATGTCGTAAGTATTTATGGCCGTTTGGTCTAGCGTCCTCATTTCTGCGGCGGTAACCACTCGCATATTAATCCCTCCTGATAGCCATAGCAAATGCTAAGGCCAATTCCTTTTCGTGGGACAGGCTAATTAAAATATCACCCACTCCCTGCTGAGCCGCCAAAGCAGCCGTTTTATTATGCAGTTTTACGGCCGGCTTTCCATCCGGTCGCGATATTATCTCAATATCCCGCCAGGAACATCCTTTTGCCCCGCCAATCGACAGCGCTTTACGCACCGCCTCTTTGGCCGCAAAGCGCACCGCCAGGCCAGCCGCCGCATTTAAACGCGCCCGGCAAAATGCTATTTCTCCGGCGGTAAATACCCGGTTTAAAAACTGCTGGGGGTATTTTTGCATTAGCCTATTTATCCGGCAAATTTTGATTAAATCAGTTCCTACCCCAAAGACAAAACCCGTATCCACGTCTGCATTCATATTTAACAACCCTTATTTTTAAGGAATAGAATATTAAAATAAATAAAACTTGTCAACTGACTATCAACATCCTGGCCTAAACAACCCGCATGCTTGAGCCTGGGCATCCCCGTTTTCCATGATTTTACCCAATCCTTCACGCCCTACCATCCTTAGAATTTCAACCACGTGCATTACCTTGGGCGTCCTTTTCTGCAACGTACCGTAAACAGAGAGGCTTACCACGCACCCGTACCTTATTTCTTCCTTCCCCCTAACCGGGACAAAAAACCGGCAGTTCCCGCAACATTTTATGGCTTTATCTCTCATCTCCGGCAAGATTAGCCGGTGGCTTTCCCAAAGTTTGTTTCTATCCATACTGTACACCTGCCTTGGTAAGCGAGACGGCTCTAAAAATGGTTTTTTCGCCAAATCTACTCTTAATGCGGTCGCAGGCCCGCTCACTGTTTTTTAGTTTTTCTTTTTCCTTAAAAAGGTTTAACTGTTCAACCCGTTTAGGAATTAAACCCGCCAGGGCCACCCCTACCAGGCGTACGGGCCAGCCTTCAGGCCAGTGGCAGGTTAAAAGTTTTACGGCGGCCTGGTAAATATCAAAAGCAAGCTCCGTATATTCCGAAAGAGTACAGCGACGGGAAAGCCAGGTAAAATTAGCGTCTTTTAAAGATAAAACCACTGTTTTGCCTACGTAGCCTCCTGCCCTGACCCGTCTCGCCACCAGATCAGAAAGCTCTAAAATGACCACTTTAATTTCCTCATGGGAACGGTAGTCCCGCGGTAAGGTTATCTGGTGGCCTATACTTTTAACCCTCTCCAGCGTGTAGGGGTCAACCGGACTATAATCTATGCCGTTGGCGCACTGCCAGAGAACTTCTCCATTTACTCCAAACCGGCGCTTTAAGATTTTTACCGGAAATCTGGCCAGATCTCCGATAGTTTGAATGTTAAACAATTTTAAATGACGCTCGTATTTAGGACCCACCCCAAAAAGTTCTCTCACCGGTAAGGGCCACAGCCGGGCAGGCACATCCTCATAATTTAAAACGGTCAGACCGTCAGGTTTTTGAAGTCCGGCCGCCATTTTGGCCAAAAGTTTGTTGGGACCAACTCCAACGCTGCAAGTTACGCCAACCTCCTCCCGAATTCGTTTTTTAAGAGCCAGTGCCGTATCAACCGGCGAGCCAAACAATTTCTGACAGCCGGTAAGGTCAAGAAAGGCTTCGTCAATAGAAAAAGGTTCCACCAGCGGGGTAAAGCAGCGCATGATTCGTAAAATGCAGGTGAAAAATTGAAGGTATAGGTGGTGCTGAGGCTTAATAAAAACTGCCTGCGGGCATAGCTTTTTAGCTTCGCCAACGGTCATCCCTGTTTTTATGCCTTTGGCCTTGGCCTCATAGCTGGCCGCCAATACAATACCGTGACGCTTGGCCGGGTCTCCGCCGACAATAACCGGTTTATCTTTAAGAGCAGGATCTAACGCCTGGTGAACGCTGGCAAAAAAAGCGTTCATATCAGCCAAAAAAATAGTCCTGGGCATAGAAAAACCTCCTGACAAAACATACATTTGCACTTATTTTACCAAACTTACGTTCCGTGTCAAGAGGTTAAATTTATTATTTAAACCTAAAAATTTATAATTCATTTCTTCGTCGGCTAAAAGTTGGTCTGCTTCTCCCGCCCAAATACAACTGCCCTCCACCAGCAAGTAACCAAAATCAGCTAGATTTAATGCTTTACGGGTATTTTGCTCCACTAAAACAACCGTGGTACCTTGATTTTTAATGTCCATTAGCCGCGTTAAAACTAAATTCGCCACTTTTGGGGATAAAAAAGCCAAAGGTTCATCTAAAAGCAGGACCTTGGGATGGGCCATCATGGCCCGGGCAATGGCCAGCATCTGCCTTTCCCCGCCGCTTAAGTTTTCCGCCAATGCTTTCCGACGGGCATATAGCTCGGGGAACATTTGATAAATCATTTCCTTGTCTTGTTTGATTATTTTACGGTTACCCTGCAGGTAAGCGCCCATTTCCAAGTTTTCCGCCACTGTAAGGTTAACAAAAACGTTGTTAAACTGGGGTACGTAACCCAAGCCTAAATCCACAGCCTCCCAAGGGGTGGCTTTAGTAATCTCTTGTTCCTGGTAAAAAATTTTTCCGGAAAATAAACGCGCCAGACCAAATATACTCTTAATTAAAGTAGATTTACCGCTTCCATTAGGACCCACAATGGTTACTATTTCCCCTTCTTTTGCCCTAACGGTAACATCGCGCACAATTATGGCGTCATTATAACCAGCGTTAATATTTTGCGCTTCCAAAACAAACAACGTCACTTTCCTCCTCTTCGCCCAAATAAGCACTATAAAATAAAGGCGAACGTATTACTTCTTGGGGTTCACCGGAAGTAATTAAATTGCCTTTATCCATGACGTAAATATAATGGGCGAAATTAAAAAGCATCTCCAATTTATGTTCAATTACCAAAAAACTTAAACCCCGCTGGGCCAGCATTTTCATATTCCGGTATATTTTTTGACCTAAAACAGGATTCACCCCAGCCGCAGGCTCATCTAAAAGAACTAATACCGGGTCGGTCATAAGGGCTCTTCCTATCTCTAAAAGCTTACGCTGCCCCCCGGATAATTCCTGCGCCGCGTTTGTCGCCAGTGAGGTCATCTCCAAAAGCTCCAGGATTTGATAAGCTTTCTCCGCCAAAGCCGCTTCTTGTCTTTGCCACCTCCTCCTGCAAAAAAGGACTCCCCCTAGCTGCACCCCTACCTGTTCTCTTGCCGCCAGGATTAAATTGTCTAATACCGTAAGCTGCAAAAAGAGTCTGGGCAATTGAAAAGCAAAGGCCAAACCCAGGGCGTAAATTTGGTGCGGCGGAAAGCCCTCAATACGTTTTTGCCGAAAATAAATATGACCGGCATTCGGCATAAAAAGGCCAAAAATAAGGTTAAAAAGGGTCGTTTTGCCACTTCCGTTAGGGCCCACCAGACCAATTATTTTTCCTGCTTCTATTTCAAGGCTTACTCCCTTAAGAACCTCTAAGCCGCCAAAACTTTTTTTTACTTGATTAACTTCCAGCAAAGCCAATTTACCAACCCCGCCTAACGGTAAACAAAACTAAATTGCTTCATTACTTAATTATAAAATCATTTTTGGTTAAATACAACATTTTCAATTATTGTTTGAAGCCCTAGTTGACAACATCTTTGGCAAATTCTTGATTGACGCCTTTTTTTCACTAATGTATAATGTTACTAATGTTTTATACAAACTGTATAATCATTGTTGGGCAAATATTAAATTTGTCGAGTTAGTAATTTAATTCTTAAAATTTAAATAGAAATTTTCAATCAAGGGAAAACTGATGGAACATGATGTTGCACGTGAACTAAATCTTCATAATATTAAAGAATATGTTCAACTATCAGAAGGTAAGACCAAACAATTAATGGAAACATGTATTTGGTGTCTAGTACATTGTAAACATTCATCTGGGGTCAAATTAAGGGTTGAAGATGAAAATAATACAGATTATTATTCCTTAATTTGGTCTAATGATAAGATAGACCATGAAGCTATATTTAGAAGTTATAACAAAGATGATGCTACTGAATGTGGGGCAGAAGCTATAGCTTTAATGTTATCAATTCAACGTACAGAATATACAGCGGTTGAGCGCGCAATAACTACAACGGGAATCGATTATTGGTTAGGCTTTAAAAATAGAAACCCGAATTATCCTTTTCATAGAGCAAGCAGATTAGAAATTTCGGGCATCATGACTGAAAGCATAACTAATACTATTAGCAGCAGAGTTAAAAGAAAAATCAAGCAAACAAAACCAACTGATTATACAAGTTTTCCTATTTATGTTATAATAGTTGAATTTAGTAAACCTTATGCAATTATGGTGTTAAAAAATGTCAACAGTTGATGAATTACATCCAAAAGCAATAGATTTAGCTGAACAAGCATTTAGTCTCCAAAAAAAGGGGGATAATATAAATGCTAAGAAACTCTTTCTTGAAGCTTTGAAATTTGAACAACAGGCAGCTTTATTGCTCTCTCCAACTCAAGAATCAGAACCATCTCGATCTATACTTTTCAGAAGTGCAGCATCACTTGCTTTTAAAGGTGGTGATTACGAATCTGCAGATTGGTTAATTGCAAATGGTCTCTCAGGTTATCCCCCTTCAGAAATTAAAGAAGAGTTAAAAAATCTATATGATGATGTAAATTTTATGAGACATCTTTCAGCAAAGGGAATTGAATTAAGCAACAGAGAATGGTTAATGACTTTGTCTGGTAATGATATAAGCTATGGTAAAACGAATGCTGAATTATTAATGACTAGAGTTGAAAAAGTAACAACTCTTTATTATCGCACAGTCGAACGATTATTGAAATTACCATATCGGGTAAAAGGTAGTGTCAATCCTGAAATAAAAGAGAAGTACGGATTATATATTAGTGCTTTACTCCCAGGTAGTTTTGCAGTTGCCTTCCAAGTTGGTAAACCATATCTACAGATATCTCTTTTCCCAGATATTGAACCAAAAGAACCTATAAATCCTGAAATAGTGATAGATGAAGTAATGAGTTGTTTTGAAATTTTAGAAAGTATAAATCCTGATGAGTTAAAGGAAAGAATTGTAGACAAAACTTACTATGAGAATTTTGTCGGTTTAGCAAAACAAATAGCCCCTGATGGCGATAAGGTAAAATTAGTTGGTTTTACAGTTAAAAGGAATGGAAGTGAAAAACCTGTAGCGCTAAGGAAAAGTAAAAAACAATTACAACAAACCCCTGATACAAGTTTGCTAGAAGATAGTGATAAAGATAAAAATTCTGCAAAGGTATATACTGGAATTTTGATGCATGCTCATTCACCTCGAATAAGAAAATTTGGCACTGTTAAATTGCTTGATGCCTCTTCTGGAGAAGAACAAACAATTCGTGTACCTATAGCTTTAATGAAAGATATAGTTCAACCTTATTACGAAGAAAATGTTAAAATTTTAGTATTAGAAGAAAAGGGTAAATATTATTTGGAAGAAATTGAATTATTAACAATATAAGATAATTTAATAATCATTAATAACATGCCTAACAATAAAATCAACCTGACTGGAACAGCGTTGTGCGAATCTGAACGAACGGTGCTAAGCAGAACATTTCTTTTAATTCAAATATACTGTGCACCGCATGTTCCAACGGATTATTTTTGCCGTTGTGTGGCATATAATAATGATCTATAAAATTTGTAAATTTTCTCATGAAGGAAACTGATCAGTGAAACAACTATTAGAACAATATTTAAAAAATCTTACAGCAACTTCTACACGTGGCGACGCACGAGAAGAAAGTTATTATAAGCATCTCGATGAATTAATTAAACAGTATGCAAATCTCCAAAAGATAAAAAATATCGACATTACTATTCTGCCTAAAAAAACCGAAGCCGGTAATCCGGACTTTCGCATCTGGGATGGCAAAAACCACATTACCGGCTACATTGAAGCCAAAGAACCATCAGTCACAAATCTTGATTATATTGAAGACACTGAACAATTAGAGCGTTATCTTTCCACATTTCCCAATTTCATCCTGACCAATTTTTACGAATTTCGGGTTTACAGGAATGGTCAGAGAATATCGCAAGTAATGATCGGACGTCCCCTTATAGCCAAAAGATTGCAAATAGCTCCGCCGGTAGAAAATATTGATAAATTCAAACAACTCTTTGAGCTATTCTTTTCTTTTTCGCTGCCAAAAGTTCAAACGGCACGATCTTTGGCGATTGAACTGGCCAAACGCACCCGTTTCCTGCGCGATGAAGTGATTGCCGTGGAAATGCAAGAAAACGATAACAAAGGTCATAAGCAAATCATTGGTTCTTATAAAGCATTTAAAAAATATCTCATCGGAACATTAACCGAAAAACAATTCGCCGATCTTTACGCGCAAACTATAACCTACGGGATGTTTGCCGCCCGAACCAGGGCTGATGGCGAATTTAACCGCCGAGTAGCGTTTGATTATATTCCGCATACCATCGGTATCTTGCGTGATGTGTTCCGGTATATCTCTCTGGAAGAACCGCCCAAATCGTTACAAATTATTGTTGACGATATTGCTGAAATATTGCAAATTACCAAGGTTAATGAAATTCTTCATGAATATTACGAAACAGGAAAAGGCCGCGACCCGATTATTCATTTTTATGAAACGTTTCTGGCAACTTACGATCCGAAAATTCGTGAACGGCGTGGCGTTTATTATACACCCGAAGCTGTGGTCGGCTATATCGTCCGTTCTATTCATGCCCTCTTGAAATCTCATTTTGGTTTGGCGGACGGTCTTGCCAGTGAAAACGTAAAACTGCTCGACCCAGCCGGCGGCACGCTGACCTTTCCTGCCGAAGCCATCCGTTTAGCAACCAATGAATTTAAGGAAAAATATGGTGAAGGCGGCTTGCATTATTGGATTAAAAGACACATTCTGGTCAATTTTTATGCTTTTGAATTGATGATGGCGCCCTACGCCATTGGTCATTTAAAGATAGGATTTATTTTTGATGAACTCGGTTATAAGATGACGGATGACGAACGATTTAAACTCTACTTGACCAATACGCTGGAAATGGAAGAAATCCTACAGATTGAGATTGACTATCCCGGATTAAGTTCGTTAAGCGAAGAAAGTTATTTGGCGGGTAAAGTCAAAAAAGAACAGCCCGTGCTGGTGATTTTAGGCAATCCACCTTATAGCGGTATTTCCGCAAACATCAATAAATGGACCGAACGGTTATTAAAAGAAGATATTGACGGCACGCAAAGTTATTATAAGGTAGACGGTCAACCACTCGGTGAGAAAAAATTATGGTTGCAGGATGATTACGTAAAATTCTTGCGTTTCGCCCAATGGAAAATCCAAACATCCGGTTATGGCATTGTGGGCATGATCACCAATCACAGTTATCTGGACAACCCCACCTTTCGCGGCATGCGTCAGAGTCTCATGAAAACCTTTGATGAAATTTATATTCTCAATCTGCACGGTAACAGCCTTAAAAAAGAAACCACGCCCGAAGGCGGCAAAGACGAAAATGTGTTTGATATCCGTCAGGGGGTGGCCATTACTCTGTTTATAAAAAATAAAAAAGCCAAAGAGCCGAAAGTTTTTCATTTGGATAAATACGGATTAAGAGAAGAAAAATACGATTGGCTGGATAACAACGAGTTTAATAAAAAAAATTATCTTGAGATTAAGCCAGCTTCACCCTGGTATTTCTTTGTTCCCCGAAATACATCCGAGATTCAACAATATTTGAAATGGAAAAAGATAAATGAAATATTTCCGATTAACGTTACTGGAATTGTAACCGCGCGAGATAATTTAGCAATTGATTTTGAAAAAAATTCACTTAAAAACAAAGTTATGATGTTTCGGAATAAAGATTTGCCTGACGAAGTGATTAGAGATGGTTTAAAAATCAGTGAGAATTATCAATGGAAAATTTCAGAACAAAGAAAACAATTTCAAAAAGTTGATGATTGGGAGAAATATTTCTCAAAAATTCTGTATCGTCCCTTTGATGTTAGACATATTTATTATCAGGATAATATTGTATTTAGAACCCGTCGTGAAGTCATGCGGCATATGCAGGAAGAAAATATTGCCATTATAACTGCACGTAGTAACAAGTCTTCAGCAATGGATCATTTTTTTATTACAGATTCAATAATGGAAACGAAATGCGGAGAAAGAACTACCCAATCAGCAATATTCCCCCTTTATATTTATCCGGATAAAAACAAAAAAGACCTCTTTACCCAGCATCAAACCGAAAAAGAACCGAATATCCCCCAATCCGTATTTGAAAAATTATCATCTTGCTATGGCCAGAAACCCACCCCGGAAGACATTCTCTATTACATCTACGGCGTATTTTACAGCAACATCTACCGGGAAACCTACGCCGAGTTTTTAAAGATTGATTTTCCGCGCGTGCCTTTTACTGCCGATCACGTGCTGTTTACTCAAATGGGTCAGCTTGGTAAACGCCTGGCTGATTTGCACTTCCTAAAAAGCGCCGAAATCAATCCACCCTTGGCCAAATACCAGGGCAGCAGCGAGAATGACCGTATTGAAAAGATCACCTACAAAGAAGATGAGCAGCGCATTTACATCAATAAAGATAAATATTTTGAAGGCATTGCATTGGAAGTCTGGAATTATCACATCGGCGGGTATCAAGTTCTACATAAATATCTGAAAGACCGCAAAGGCCGCCTGATGGACGACGCGCCGCGTTACTGCCGGATTGTTACCGCCTTGAATAAAACCATAGAAATTCAAGAAATGATAGACGAAATTTATCCAGAAATAGAAAAAGATATTGTTGATTTTTAGCATTTAATCAATTGTAATTGCTTTTCATTCATTATAACTATGGTAGGATTTTTATTTTCTTGGGGAACAGGAAAACCGTTCTCCTTACTTAATTATAAAATCATTTTTGGTTAAATACAACATTTTCAATTATTGTTTGGTAGGGGCGTTAAATTTAACGCCCCTACTTTTTACTTTCCAGGTCAAGCAACTCTTTTATTTTATCCCCGGCCTTGGTTTTTACCGGTGATTCTTTTAAAATACCCTGGGGACGGTAAAGTAAAATTAAAATGACAATTAGGCCAAACAAAACGTACTGTAAGTTATTAGGATCAACCGGGAGAATTAAATAGTCCTTGGCTATCCTTGTTCCCCGGTTTAAAAGCTCTACTAAAAAGCTGCCCAGCACTGCGCCCTTAATATTAGCCGGCCCGCCTAAAATAACCATGATCCACACCGAAAAAGTAACGGCAGGTAAAAACATATACGGGTCAATAAAACGCATATACTGGGCAAAAAGCCCTCCGCTTAAGCCGGCCATAAAGGAGCCGAGCATAAATACCTGGGCTTTGTATTTAAGCTTGCTTTTTCCTAAGGCCTCGACCGCCAGGTCATCTTCCCGGATGCCCCGTAAGACCCTCCCGTAAGGCGTATTTACAATTAACTGCAGGAAAAGAAAACAAAGCAGCAGCACCAGGAAAACTAAAATAAAATTTGCCCCCAGCAAAAGGCGCGGCGTTGAGGAGAACTCAGCAAAGGCATTGGGCACGGTAATCCCCCATACTCCCTGGGTTAAGCCATGTTCTGCTTTGACAATTATCCTTAAAACCTCGCCGAAAGACAGGGTAACAATAGCCAGGTAATCTTCCTTTAAGCGTAAAGCCGGCAAGGAAACTAACAAACCTCCCAAGCCGGCTAAAAAACCGGCTAAAAGAAGGCAAAAATAAAAAGCAAGGCCAGTTTCAATGCTCAAGGCATAAGTATAGGCTCCAATTAAGAAAAAGGCTACTTTACCAAAATTACCTAGTCCGGTAAAGCCGTATTCTAAATTTAAGCTTAAGGCTAAAATAGCAAATATACCGATAAATATTAAAGTATCGAGTAAATAAATTACCGGGTCTACTTTTACCCACCCCTACTTTTTTCCCAATCCCTGCGGTTTTACAATTAACACGATAATTAAAATTAAAAAAGCGATGGCCATCCGGTATTCCGTGGACAAGCCAACCGCCGTTAAAAATATAACCCCAAAATTTTCCGCCAAACCTAGAATATAAGCGGCTATAATAAGCCCGTAAAAGTTGCCAATGCCTCCTAAAACAGAAGCGGCAAAAATAGGCAGTAAAATGTCCCAACCCAGCATGGGCGTAAGACGCGCGTCAGCACCACGAAAAATACCGGCGGCGGCCGCCAGGCCAGCCCCTATAAACCAGGTAAAAAAGATAACCCGCTCTACGTTAACCCCGCTTACCAGGGCCAGTTCCGGGTTGGTGGCAATACCCCGGATGGCTTTTCCCATTTTTGTGCCGGTTAGTAAAGCGTGAAGGGCCAAACCAAGAATAACCGCGGTAAAAATAAGCCACAACCATAAACCGGTTATTCTTACCGTATTAACATCGTATAAAGGCCAGCTTATAGTAAAGGAAAGCGCCGACCAGCCCCAGATTTCCCCTATACCGTAACGCAAAATATATCCCAGGCCGATAGAGGCCACCATCAAGTGAATCAAGCTTGCTTTGCGCCTGACTAAAGGTTGAAAAATTAAGCCGTAAGCCAGGGCACTGATTAAACCGGCTACGATAAAGGCTACTAAGAAAGCAAGTAAAAAAGGAGTGTTTTTCTGCTCCACCAGCACATAACCGATAAAACCGCCTAAAGTAATAAATTCGGCGTAAGCAAAATTGGGAAAACGGGATAAACCGTAAGTTAAAGTAAGGCCTGTACCGGCCAAAAGGTACAAGCTTCCCGTGACTAAGGAATTAAGAAAAACCTGGCTTAGGTCAACCATTAATCTTTAATCCTTTTTCACATTATTTTCCCTTGCTTTACGGTTACCAGTTTGACCCGTTCAAATTTGTATTCCTGAGCTTCCTTTACCACCCGCCACACTTCGTAAAAGGAATTAACGCAGTCATTGCTTTGGTCAAAAGAAATAATTCCGCTTGCCCCTTCATAGTTTTGGCCGACTTCCTTTAAGGCTTGGCTTACCTTTTGGGGGTCGTCATCCTTCGCTTTTTCAAGGGCTAAAGCAAGCATTTTTAAGGCATCGTAAGCTTTGTCACTATAAATTAACGGTGGGGTTTTAAATTTTTTAGTATAAGCTGAAATAAAATCTTCCCTTGCCTTTGTATCCGGAGCGGTAGCCCTGGTTCCAATGGCCGTTTTTTGCATAAAGGCCGCCACCCCGGGGTTGGCTAAAAGAGCAGGTACAGCCGCACATTCGCCCACAATCCAGCGGATATTATCCAGCCCCAGCTCGTCTGCCTGCTGGTAAATAACTTCTGATTCAGGACCATGGCCTATTTGAATGATGGCCTCGGGGTTTAAATTTTTAAGCCGGGTTAATTCCGTGCGGTAGTCCATGCTTTTAGGGTCATACTTAATAAAGGCCAGCACCTCTGCTTTGCCGGTCAGGGTTTCTTTAATGACCTCGCCGTAACTTACCCCGTACACGTTGTCTAAAACCATCAGGGCTATTTTTTTATACCCCTCATTTATGGCCAACTGGGCCATTAATTTGCCCTGGAGGGCATCACTGGGGCAGGTCCGAAAAACATACTCCCGCCACTTTTGTCCCGTCATCCTTGGTGAAGTGGACATAGGAACCATTAAAAGCACCTTTTTTTCCGCTGCGTACGGGCCAACTACCATTGAAGCGGCATCCGTACCCCCAATAAGTAACTTTACCCCGTTTAACTCCACTAATTTTTTAGTGGCCTGCAGTGAGGCCGCCGCATCCATCCGGTCATCCTCCAGATAAAGCTTTATTTTTTTGCCGTTTATTCCCCCGGTTTGATTTATTTCCTCTACGGCCAATTGGACCGCCTGGGCTGCTTTTGGCCCCAGGTTACTGTTGGTTAAAGGCAAAACACAGCCAATTTTGATTTCCCCTTTCCGGTTATTTGCCTCTTTTGCGCTGTTTAGCCCGCACCCGGTTAACCAGGACAAACTAAGCACCACAGCAAGCAATAAACCAACCACCTTCATCCCCTTTTTCACCAAACCCCTCCTTAAATATATATTGTTAACCATATATTAATGTTTGGTTAACATTCATCTTATTTTAGTTAAACTTTTTTGTTTTGTAAACAAAAAAATATATTTAAATTATAGTTACATTATGATATTATTAAAGTAAGACATGATAACATAAAGGTGATTAAAGATGATTCGGACCCAAGTTCAATTTACTAATGAGCAATTTGCTGTTTTAAAATCAATAAGTGCCGCGGAAGGAATATCAATGGCTGAGTTGATCCGCCGAGGAATTGAACAATACCTAAGTTCAAGAAAACTTTCTGATAAACAAAGTCGAACCCAGAGAGCTATTGAGGCCGCAGGCCGCTTTCGGTCTGGAGTAAAAAATCTTTCTGCCAAGCATGATCAATATTTTGCGGAGGTTATTTCTTAAGTGGATGTGTATGTAGATACTTCTGCTTTTCTAGCGGTGCTTGATGCTGACGATAAAAATCATGAACAGGCTAAAAAAGTATGGAAAGAACTGTTGACGTCAGAAGTATCCTTAATCTGCTCGAGCTACGTATTGGTTGAAACTTATGCTTTAGTGCAGAACAGATTAGGTATGGAAGCAACAAGAGTATTCCACGAGGATATTTATCATTTACTCCAGATTGAATGGGTTGAAAAATCGTTACACATGTACGGCATTAACTCGGTACTGATTGCCAATCGAAGGAGCCTTAGCCTGGTGGATTGTGTGAGTTTTGTAATAATGCGAAAAATGGGTATTAAAAAAGTCTTTACTTTTGATACTCATTTTGTGGAACAGGGATTTGAATGTATTTAAAGAAAAGACGTCAAACCATGACCCGCCTGGAAAGTTTTTTAGAATTGCCGGAGGGATAAAATTGATTACCGCGGGAATTGACGTTGGTTCAAATACAACAAAAGTAGTTATTTTAAAAAACGGAGAATGGCTGGGCGACGCTCTTGTTCCCACCGGAGCAGATAACCGCGGCAGCGCGGAAAAAGCCCTGGCGCAAGCTATTAAAGCCGCCGGAATAAAGCGAACTGAGATTGCCCATTGTGTGGCTACCGGTTACGGGCGGATTAACATTCCTTTTGCCGGCCGTAAAATAACGGAAATCAGTTGCCACGGGCGGGGCGCCTACGCTGTTTTTCCCGGTACCCGCACGGTGATTGACATTGGCGGACAAGACAGTAAGGTTATTCGGGTAGACGCGTCTGGGCGGGTAGTGGACTTCATAATGAACGATAAGTGTGCCGCCGGCACCGGGCGTTTTTTAGAAGTTATGGCCCGGGCCCTAGAAATTACCCTGCCAGAAATGGCGGCCATAGCAAACAAGAGCAAAAATCCGGTGACCATCAGCAACACCTGCACGGTCTTTGCCGAATCCGAGGTTATTTCTTACCTGGCGCAAGGTTTACCCAAAGAAGATATTATCCGGGGTTTACACGAAGCCATTGTTGACCGGATTGAAAGTATGGCTTTACGCTTAGGGGTGGAGCCGGAAGTAACTATGACCGGCGGGGTAGCCTTAAACGCGGCCATTGTGGACAGTCTGCGCAAACGGCTAAAACAAACCCTCCTCTTGCCCTCCCAGCCTCAATTAATTGGGGCCTACGGAGCCGCTTTAACTGCCGCCCATCAAGCTTAACAATTTCTTAACAAAAACTTAACCAAAACTTAACTGATTTAGGCTAAAAGACATGCTAAAATTTATATAAAAAATTTTTAATTATAGTAGAGCGCTGAACAACCGTAAAAATTGTTCCGGTACTTTTTGAGTGGCTAGTTAATATAATAAAATATAAAAAATTTTTACGCCCGGGAGGAAAGAAAAATGTACTGGGAACCACAAAAAACAACGGCTTTATATTTAAAAGGATTAGATAGTTACTTTGATTTACAGCGCTCGTGGATTAATTATTATAGTCTTCTTTACCGGGGATGGGAAGAAGCATTAAGTAAATTTAGCTCTAAGATGACAGAGCTAAAAGGAACCAATCCGGAAACAGGAAGCCTTACCTTTGAAAAATTTTCATCTATTTGCCTGACTACACTTAAAGAAAATTTTGATTTACTCTTAAAATCGGATCTTTACGTTGAAACCCAAGCCAAAATGCTCCATAGCTTTATGGATACACTAAAATACCAAAGAGATTTTTGGGAAGCCTTACTAACGGCTAACCCGGCTTTACCTTTTGTTTACCGCACTGAAATTGATACTTTTTACCAAAGAGTGCACGAGCTAAGAAGAAAAATTAACGTTTTAGAAAAAAGGACGCGAAATATGTCCCTAAATGTCATATAAATTTATTTATGAAAAAATATGGTTGACAAAAAAAACATTATAAAATAAAATATCATTCTTAGTATAATACAACTAAAATGGTAAAAGTTAAATTAAAATATTGTTTTTTGTATTGAAATTTAATTATTATTATAGTATATTCTAAATAGCAGCAATTTTATAAAATTTAAATTTTTCTTTATAAAGAAAGGAGGTTTAAAAGATTTAAAGGGTAAAGTTGGGGGACAAGCAGTAAAAATATAAAGACGGGAAAGGTAATAAATTAAAAGTATTATTTAATTAGCTAACTAATAAAATTAAAAGTTGATTAATAAAATTTTTAAGGAGGCACGGCAATGGATAAGTTTTTAAAGTTATATTTGGATTTACCACGGGAAAGTTTTGAGTTAATGTTAACCCAATTAAAAATGTTTGAGCACGAAAGTAAAAGCTGGCAAGAGTATGTTTCCGGTCGCGACCCGGGGTCAATAAAATGGGCCGAGCATTTAAGTCCTATTTACCAGGAAATGTTTAAAATGTTCTTTCGCCCCCTGGAAAGTATGACCGGTTTAAAGCTGAGCGGAGGAAGTCCTTTTATGTTTCCAGTAATGAGTAATCCTCTACTGGGTAGTCCGTGGGAAACTTTTTTTAAGTTTTTGCCGATGCCCGTAACTCCTTTGACTCAGGAACCCTCTTTCTATACCAAAATTATGGAAAGTTATCTTGACCTTTTTAAATTGTGGAGTGAATCATACCAAAAACTTTATCAAAGCCTGTTTTCCACGTTAGGAAAGTTCGGGGAAATGGCTAAAGAAAAGGAAAAGGAAGGAGAAAAAGAAACTCCCCAAGCACTTGCGGAAGGAGCTAAAGAAATGTTAGAAACCTGGGTCAAAAACTACCAGGAAATGCTGCAAACATTTAACGATACCTGGTTAAACATGCTTAAAGCAGGGCAGACTTTTTACACGACGCCTTTTACTCAGGCACGCGAGGGATGGAAAGAAGTTCCGTCTCTTATGCCCCCAGAAATTTTGGAAACTTTTTCGGAGGGCATAAATAATTACTTTAAACTTCAAAAAGGGTTTTTTGACTCTTATATCAAGTTATACGAAGGAGTCGAAAAAGCTTTGGGTGAATTAACCCAAAAAATTCTCCCGGTTAAAGGAAGTTCTAATCCGGGACATAACCCTGGTCCAGGACAGGGTCCTTTTGACATATTATTCCTTGCGCCATATTATAAAAATTTTTATGAGGTCTGGCTCAAGAGTTATCATGATATGGTAAATACGATGAATAATTACTGGTTAAATCTGCTAAAAACAGGACAGACCATTTATACTGAGCCTTTAACCAAGCTTCAGGAGGGGTGGGAAAATATTCCCTTTATGATGCCCAAAGAAGCCCTGGACGCTTTCTTTAAAGGACTAAACAGTCAAGTTGAACTGCAAAAAGCCTGGTTTGATTATTATACTAAACTATACGAAACCTGGGAAAACGTACAAGAAGAGTTTACCAAAATAATGACCGAAGCCAGAAGCGGCCATAACCCTGGGAATAATCCGGGCCATAATAACCCTGGAAACAATCCTGGTAATTCACCGGAAGCTATCCCCTACCATAAGTTTGTTGAACTGTCAATAGGCACAGCCGCAAATCTTTATGAGCGCCTATTAGGAGAGGATAGTTTTGTTGAGGCCCAGTCCAAAATGATTCACGAACTTATGGATACAATTGTTAATCAAAGAAAGTTTTGGGAAGCCCTTTTGGGCGCTTACCCGTTTTTGCCTTTTGTCTATCGTTCGGAAATAGATGATGCATACCAAAGATTGCACACCTTAAGAAGAAAGGTTAGAGATGTAGAAAAACGGGAGTTTGAATTAAGCCGGGAAATAAAAGATTTGCAACAAAGAAAGGAGTTTCTTCAAAGCGCCTCTCCCCAACCAGAAGAAACTTACTCCGCCTGAAAAACCTAAAAAGAAAACGGCGCGGAAGAAAAAACAAGCTGAGAAGTAAGTTTAACCACCAAAAATAAGGAGGGTTATGAAGATGGAAGATGTGGCCAAACTGAGGGCAAAGTTATTTAATGTCCTGGAAGAAACGCTTAAAGAAGGAATTGATATCTGGACTACGCCACGTGATGAAGTCGTAAATGAAGGGGTATTTAAGCTTTTGCACTACCACCCGCTGGTGGAAAATACCCACCCGGTACCCGTGCTGATTATATACGCTTATATTAACCGGCCATCAGTAATGGACCTTACTCCGGAGGTTAGTGTTATCAGAAGGTTACTAGAAGCGGGTCTTAACGTTTATATGATTGATTGGGGCTATCCTTCCCGAACAGATAAATATTTAACCATTGCCGACTACATTGATTTTATTGACTATTGCGTGGATAAATTAAGAGCAGACGAAAATGTACCCCAATTAACCTTACATGGTTACTGTCTAGGAGGTACTCTTTCCACTATTTACAGCACCTTATATCCGGAAAAAGTTAAAAATCTAGTCCTGCAAGCAACCCCCATAAATTTTGATACCCCAAATACGTTGGCCAAGTGGGCCAGAAGTATTGACCCCGGAAAGGTTGTAGAGGCTTATGGTTGCGTACCGGGAGAATTTATGAATACAGGGTTTTTAGGGGTAGACCCGGTAATGTTAATTTGCGGTAAATACGAGGGTTTGTTTACCCATATTGAAGAAGAAGACTTTGTAACCAATTTTTTAAGGATGGAACGCTGGATTTACGATTCACCACCCATCCCCGGAGAAGTATATAAGGAGTATATTAGGGAATGGTACCATGAAAATAAGATTGTTAAAGGAGAATATACCATTGAGGGAAAAGAAGTTGATTTAAAAAAGATAAACATACCTACTTTAGTTTTAAGCGCGGAAAAAGACCATATTGCTCCGCCAGAGTCAAACGCCGTACTTTTGGAGCTTATTTCCAGCAACGATAAAGATTTAATGACCATAGACCGGGGTCATATTGGTTTATCCACCAGTAAAAAGGCCCATAAAGAAATGTGGCCTAAGGCTTGCGCCTGGATAGTAGAAAGAAGTAACCTTTAAGCAATTTAAATAGTTTATGAAATAAAAATTATAAAGATTTCTCAAGGATGGGGAGCCGGTTTATTTTTAACTGGCTCTTTTTTTAAAAACTTTTAAGGGATTTAATTTTTTGGGCCTCTTCCAGCCCTAAATAAAAAGCTTTTTCGTTAAGGGCTCTAACTTTAGACGGAACTACTTTTTTTATTACTTCAATAAAGTTATCCGCTCGAAAGGGCAGACAGCCTGAGCCGGCTAGTGCCCCTACCATAACCACGTTTTGAACCACCGGTTCCCCTAATTGGCTAGCTAGCTTGGTGGCCGGTATAATTAATACTTCCGCCACCATTTCCCGCAGCCTTTTAAATAATAATTCTAATGACGGGTATTTATTTTTACCCCGCAGCACCCCAATAGGGTATATCGGGTGGGAATTTATAATAAGGCAGGTGTTTTTATGTCCGTAATCTACCACCTGACGGGCTGCTTCTAGCGGCTCAAAACCAAGAATTACATCAGCCTCTGCCTCAGGGATAATGGGACCATATTCCTGGTGTTGGAACAGGCGTACGTGGCTGGAAACCGCCCCGCCGCGTTGAGAAAGGCCGTAAGACTCTCCTACCGCCACTTTCCATTCTTGACTACAGCCAGTTTGAGCCACAATTTCAGAGACCAGTATGTTACCCTGACCGCCTACGCCCGTGATAATAAGGTTAACTGGTTCTTTTAGTAAGGTTTCTCCTTGCATTTACTTTATTATTCTCCTTCCCAAACAATGGCCCCGGACGGACACAAGTCAATACAAACCCCACAGCCAACACAAATAGCCGGGTCAATCGCGGCTGCCTCACGCTTTTTATCCCACACGTTGGCCGGACAGCCCCATACCGTGGTACAAAAACGCATACAGCCGCAGGCGTCCCCGCGGCAAAGTTCCTGGCGGACGATAACTTTACGCCGTTTTTGCTCCCGGCCCACCACCAGAGCACAGGGTTGACGTAAAATTAAAATTTTAAGGCCCGGCAAACGGATAAGCTCTAGAACGTCCTGAATTGCTTCTGTATAGCAAAAGGGGTCGCTAACTTTAACCATAAAACCTAAGCTTTTGGCTACTTCTTCGATAGAAATAACTTCCGCTTCTTCCCCCACCGCATTTTTACCCGAACCAGGGTGGGGTTGGTGGCCGGTCATAGCCGTAACCCCGTTATCCAAAACAATACAAAGAAAATTAGCCTTGTTCCAGCGGCCGTTAATTAAAGCCGGGATAACGGAATGGTAAAAAGTGGAATCTCCGACCAGGGTTACTACTGGTTGTTTAAAACCATAAGGCCCAAGTTTACTCAAACCACCGGCAATACCAGCCCCGGCCCCCATACAATGCAGCGTATTAAATAAATTAAAGCCAGTTTCCATGGCTCCCATACTGTAACAGCCAATATCCCCGGTTACAATACCGTTATTTCCTTCTAAGGCTAGGGCGCTTTTTACCACCCAAAAGGAAGCCCGGTGAGGGCAACCAGGGCATAACACGTAGTCACGCGGGGGCAGCAACGCCTGTAAAGATTTTTTTTCTTCTTTGGCCAACGGTACAGCGGGGGCGTGGTACGGCCGGCCGGTTAGCTCAACCATAATTTCCCTTACAATATCAGTATTCATCTCTCCACACTCAGGACCACGCAATCCGGCAACATGGCCGGTAGCTTTGCCGTAAAATTTTATTTGGCTCAGATTCTCATTATGCAAGGCGTAAAGGGCCAGAACTTTTTCTTCTAAAAAAGGTCTTGTTTCTTCAACGAAAACCACCTGCCTTGCCCCAGCCAGATGATTTAAAATAAATTGTTTGGGAAGCGGAAAAGGGGTGCCTAAACGCACAATTTTTACTTGATCTTCAAGCTGGAGCGTGGCCACCGCCTCTTTAGCGTACAACCATCCGGTGCCGCAAGTAAATATTGTAAGGTCTGCTTTTTCTGCGCCAAAAGAAAAATTAAAGGGGCTGACCGCAAATAATTCTTCTGCCCGTTTAAGCCTTTCTCTAGCCTCTTGGTGAAAACGGGCAAAAGTATGAAACTGCTGGGTAGGCTTAAAATCAGCTTCCTGAACCGTTTGTTCTATGTCTCCTAACATAACTATACCCCGCGAATGGGATACCCGCGTAACCGAACGGACTATTACCGGACCTTTTATTTGTTCACTCAAAGTAAAGGCCCATTTTACCATATCCCTGGCTTCCTGAACAGTAGAGGGCTCCAATACCGGCACCCAAGCTGCGGCGGCTAAAAAACGTGAATCATACTCTTTTAGACTTGAGTGGCCAAAAGGGTCATCCGCCACCATTAATACCAGTCCACCCCGGCAGCCGCCCAGATTCATACTGGTTAAAAAATCATAGGCAACGTTTAAACCATCAGCTTTCATGCTGCAAAGGGCTCTTAAACCAGTAAAAGAGGCCCCGGCCGCCCCTTCCAGCGCAACAATTTCATTTACGGACCATTCTACATAAAAGTTAAAATTTTTACTTACCTGCGCTAAAACATCGGTTACTTCAGAAGAAGGGGAACCAGGATAAGCGGAGACAAAATGCACTCCTGACTCTAAAGCTCCCCGGGCCATGGCTTCATTACCATTTAAGAGAACCTGTTTTCCCGGTTCTTTCCGGACAATGTCCTGCCAACCCACTAAATCTCCCACTCTTTCTATATATAGTTATAATTTGTAACTACTCAGGTTCATAGGGGCAAAGGCACAAAGTTTTTTACCTATTTGCTACTTAACTTTCCGATTAAACTGCTAAGCATTCGTTCTATCTCTCGGCTTATTTCATATAGTTTGTAACTACTCAGGTTCAAAGGGGCAGAGGGGCAAAGGGACAAAGTTTTTTGCCAAACTGGCCAGCCCGTCAGGTCTGCCCATCAGGCTGTCAGGTGATGATAGTGGCAATATGGTAAACGACCTGCAGCCCGACAGACAGGCGGGCAGATCTCTATATGTTTTCATTTCCCTTTGTGCCTTTGCTCCTCTGTGCCTATCTGAATAGTTTAAGGTAAAAATTTATCTCCGCCGGACTTAAATTCAAATAACCAACCCGGCTGTTTTCTTTTTCTGCTTTTAACGCCTGGAGCACCCTTTGTTTTTTTGCAAAAACAGCTTGTTTTAATAAGGGCAAACGTTCTTTTGGATAAGGCTTAACCTCCAAAATACCCTGCTGCAGGGCTTCTTTTACCAGGTCTTCGCCGGCTTGAGAGCGGACAATCAAAGTATTCCAGTCTGCCTCGTACTCTGTTGAACCAACGGCAAGGTCGGCCAGTTCCGCCACCGGATCATAGCATAACTGGCAGGAAGGTTTTATAAAAGACTGGATTTCCGCTGGATTTTGACGGATAACCTCTTCTCCTTTTTGAAACAAAACTTCGTTCACCGTAACATCCATTTTATCAATTAACCCTAAACCCGTCTCGATTAGCCAGGGGATAAATTCAGGTCCTAAAGACCAAAAACAAAATAAACCAATAGCCAGTTTAACCTGTCCTGCAGCGCCCGCTTCAACTTGCTGCATCTTGCGCAAGGCAGTTACCTGGCAGGGTCTCCCCACTAAACCTAAAAAGGATATGTTTTGAGTTGGCTGGTAAAGCATACTTAAAGTAGGAAAGGCAGCATATTTAGAGCCGGCGCAGGCTTCCACCTGCTGTAAGGAGGTAGCCAAAACCGGCCGGGGTTGCGACGGCTTGCCCCCTACAAGCAAGGTGCCGTCAATTTTACCGGTAGCTAAAGCATAACGCATTAAAGAAGTAGTTACCCCGCCGTACTGTCCTTTAAAACTTCCGGCGGCTGCTCCGGCCCGGGCAAAATAAAGCGCGCGGCAAACGCCAAGCACAGCCTCTAAATTATCCTGGTTGAGTTTATTAAATTCTAAAGCTCTTTCCCCAAAAACCTGGGCGCGGAAAAAAGGAAGGTCGGTTAAAGTACGCGGGCATACTTGATAGCATTGTCCTTCCTCGCAATTACAGGGGTAAATCATGGCTACCCGGTCGGCAACTGCCTTAATGTACGGACAGTAACCTACACACCCTCCACAAGCCGTACATAAACCTGGCTCAAAAACATCTTTTTTCAACTGTGGGGCGCCTTTGGGCAAAACTTTCAATTCAAGAAAACCTCCATATTCTAACCCTCATAAACACGTGCTTAATTATATCAAAATGTTAAGGAAGAATGAATACTTTTTAAAGGAAAAACCGGTTTTTTGACGAATACTTTAATCCAAAGTAACTTTTTGGGGGATAAACTGTCTTTTTTTTGTATACCCTAACATTAAAAGAACTAAAATAACTAAATTAACCCCGTATAGGAGGTAAAACATATTGAAGAAAGTTTCGTGGTTAATTGTTTTTCTTTTTGTGGTGCTTGCTGTATGTATTGCTGTTTACGCCGGCAAAAACCAACCCTCTTCCCAAAACGCAAAAGAAAAGGTTTATCCCCAGGCAAAAGTTATTACGCCAAATAATAAAAAACCGGTTAACCAAACAAAAACGGAAGCAAAGCAAGAGCCAACAAAGCAAGAGCCAACAAAGCAAGAGCCAAATAAAGCCGATACCCTTATTTCAGAACCTACTACTAACGTTACTGAATCTTCCGAGGTTTTAGAAAATCTATCTAACGAAAAACGCGGCTGGGGCCTTAAAAGAAACAAGCTTCACGCTACACCCGAGGTGCCTGTTGCCATTCAGCAAACCTTAAAGAAATATGACGCTTATTACCTGGGTAATCCTTCCCGCAAGGAAATTTATTTAACTTTTGACGAAGGTTATGAAAATGGATATACTCCTAAAATCCTGGATATTTTACGGGAAAATAATGTAACGGCGGCCTTTTTTGTCACCGGACACTACTTAAAATCGCAGCCTGAACTGGTTAAAAGGATGGTTAAGGAAGGACATATCGTGGGCAACCACTCCATGAATCACCCTTGTTTTCCTGATTTGACCGCCGAACAAATTAAAGAGGAGCTTGAACAAGTAGAAAATGAATTTAACCGGCTTACCGGAAAAAACATGATTTATTTGCGCTCCCCAAAAGGGGAGTACAGTGAACGAACCCTGGCTCAAACCAAAGCTTTAGGCTATTATAATATTTTTTGGAGCCTGGCCATGAAGGACTGGGTCCCCATGCCTGGCGGTCCTGATGAAGCCTACCAGACAGTGATGGACAATTTACACCACGGAGCTGTTGTTCTTCTTCACGCTGTTTCTCAGGATAATACGGAGGCTTTAGACAGGCTTATCAAAGACATTAAAGGCCAAGGATACACTTTTAAAACTTTAGACGAGTTAATTGCCGGAAAATAAGCCTTTATTTAAAAAGTCGTTATCTGGTCGGTCTGAAACACCGGAGCAAAGCCGGACTGAAACAGACCACGTGGCAATATTGGTAATCCAATTTTTTAAAAGGGGGCTTTTATCTTGCGGGCAAAAGAATATTGCTACCAGTGCCTGGAGGGTTTAACCCGCCGCACGGCTAAACTGGCCGGTCAAGACCCGGCCCAGGAGGAGGCCGCTCTTAAAAAGGGGCTGGCTTACTTAAATTCATCTTTTTCTTTTTCTGCTATTCCAACCCAATTAGCCGGGGAACTGCAAAGAGTGATCCGTACGGCTACCGGAAATAAAGACCCTTTTGCTAACGTTAAAAAAAAGGAAATGGCCCTTGCCGCCGCTCTGGTAGCCGAAATAAAGTTAAAGAACGACTTGCCTTCCTTGCTTGCTTTAGCTGCCTTAGGAAACAGCATTGATTTTTTTGTTGATTTAGACACCATAAAAAAAGAACTGCAGTCGCCGGTACGTTTTGCCCGGGATAATATAAAAGCCCTGGAGGATCTTTTAACCAGTTTTAAAATTGCTAAAAAACGCCAACATATCCTTTATTTTGCTGACAACGCCGGGGAATGTTTTTTTGACCAGCCTTTGTTTCAAAAACTTGAAGAATACGCTGAGGTAGTATATGTAGTTAAGGAAAACCCCGCCCAAAATGACCTTACCCTAAAAGACCTTCAAAATCTTGAAATTGGCGCAAAATTTAAAAAGGTCATCACCACCGGCACGGATACGCCAGGGCTTGACCTTTCTTTGGTCAGCAAATCTTTTTACGAAACTTTAACAAACACCGATCTTTTATTGGCTAAAGGTATGGGTTATTACGAAACTTTACCCGAACTATCTTTATCCCAAAAAATCTTTTATCTTTTTAAAGCTAAATGTCCGCCTATTGCTAATTCCTTAAGTGTACCGCTTAACAGTTATATAGCTATTTTTAAAGATTAAGCAACTATTAAAATGTTTCTTAATTATCCCTTCAATTACCGAACCACCCCCTCCCTTCCCTCCCCCTTGAAGGGGGAGGGTTAGGGTGGGGGTGATAGTTTTTAGTTTTTAAGCAAGCTATCCCGTAAACATCTGCACAAAAATTTTTCCGTAAACACTGCCAGAAATAACCCCTATGCCAATATCTGTAAAATTGGGGTTTAAAATATTTGCCCGATGCCCTGGCGAATTCATTAAACTCTCATGGGCCATTTCCACGGTAGGGGCACCGGCCAGGTTTTCGGCCGCGGTACGGTAGCTAATATCAAATTGACGGAGCATATTAAAGGGGCTTCCGTACGTAGGTGAGGTATGACTAAAATAGTTATTTTCTAACATATCATTGGCTTTTAAACGGGCCGCCCGGGTAAGGTCCGCGTTGATTTTTAACGGGGTTAAGCCGTACTTAGACCGCTGGATATTAATCAGATCTATCATCTTTTGTTCGTCAACCGTTAGCGAAAAGGCACTTTGGACTGATGGCGGTGTTGGAACTGGCGTCTCCGGTGAAACAGGAGAAGTGATTGTATTCGAGCCTGGTAATTGTGATGGTAAGGGCGAGGAAGAGATAGGCTGAGTTTTATAAGAGGACGAAGCTGCCTCCGGAGCGTTTTGCTTTCCAATAAAAAGTTGTACTATGTATAGGTAAGTTTCATCTTCCTCTACGCTAATACCCAGACAATCATATTTTTTACTGGTAATCGTTTGCTGATAACTCTTTGACTTGGCCAAAGCATTTTGGGCCTGGTTAAGAGAGGCAGCCCTAGCAATGCTTTCGGTAGCGTATTTGTAAGTAACCCCATTTGCTTTTAATAGGGCGGCCAGCGTACCGGTAGTGATTAAGTTAGCTTTATAATCCTGGTTTTCCATCAGGTCATTAGCCTGCCACCGGGCAATTTTTATTAAGGCAGGGTCAACCTGTAAAGATGGTAATTGGGCCAAAATCCGTTTTTGATTAATAAAATCAACCATAAGTTGTTCGTCATCCTTAAGATTACTTTCAGCCGCCTGCACAGGTTGTCCAAAACTTATTAAAAAAAGTAAGGCGGAGAAGATTAAAATCACGCTAATATACGTTTTTTGGCACTTCTTCATTAATATGTTACTCCTCTCTTTCTTGATTTTATACCATTTCTAAACATAATTGATGTTTTTGGGTGACTTATTTTATCATTAACTGCTTTCTGGCTGCAACCCGCTTATTTTTAGCTAATTCTTCATTTTTGTGAAACTCCTGCTGCTTAGCCCTTTAAAATTCTGTTTTAGATAATATCTGTAGTACATGGGATAAATTAGGATTTCTACCCTTTCTTTTTTACCTTTCCGGCTGGCTTAAAGATGTGTTTTAAGCAACCCAAAAACATGCTTTAGCTGATTAAAAATAGAATACTCCGCTGAACCAGCAAATAAAAGGCCTACTGCTTTTTTACCGGTCGTTAAAACCAAAGAACCGCTATCTCCCGGACGGGAAAGCATATCCGTAATTACCTGGTCGGAAAACCACGCTTCTTCTTGGGCGCTTAAGGTAACTTTTAAAGTAACCTTATGGGCGATGACTTTACCCGCCGTTAAACCACTGGTACGTCCGCTTTTTATCACTTTTTGCCCCAATTCCGCTTCGGCTACCCCTTCGACTTTATCTATTTCTAATATTTCTTCATTTACTAAGCCCGGTGCGTCAGGAAGAGCCACGGCGGCGTCAACGTAATTAAAAATAAAAAATTTTTTCAGCAAGCGCAACTCATAATTTGGCCGCGCCAACTTTAAGAAAAGATTCCCTGCTTTTTCAATTCCAGCGGCTACCGGGCAATCTGACTCTTGCGTGACTCTTTTTACCGGCACAAACCGAAATAAAGTGGCAATACGGTCATCTGCGCCGCCCCCATCATAAGCTCCCGGCTGCAAGATTGGATCACCGGCTTTTGCCCGCCCGTCTTTCCCGTTGGTAGCGTTTGCTAAAACGTGGTTATTGCTAAGGATTAATTTTTCCTTGGTAAGATTATCCTTTACTACGGCCCCAAAAGTACCGGCACTAACTTTATAATGCCCGATACTCAGCCCCGGCCGGGCAGGCCGTTCTTTAAGGAAGCGCTCATTTAATAACGCCACCTCGCCAATTTCAACCACGTCGGTGGGTAAACCACCAATTTGCTTGGGGACAGCTTCTTGCCGGTTAAGCGCGTGAGCAGGAACTTTTTTAGCTACAAAAATGACCAGAGATGGCTCACGGGTGTATTCTCTGGCGATTTGTTTATAACCAATTCCTACGCCAACAACATTGGTTTTTTTTAGTAAGGAAAAACGGTGCTTTTCTAGAAGGTGAAATAAACGCAACATAAAAAACCCTCCCTGTTCTTACCAGCTATATTATGCTTACGAACAGGAAAGGGTGATGGTCAGTAAACTGGTTAACTAAATATTATGATAAGGTGTTTTGGGAACGCCCAGCCGGAATTTGCCCTTAGTTTCTATACCTCCAACACCATCAAAGCCAGTGATGGTACCGGCAATTACATCTTTAATGGGAATGGGGTCGTAAATGGAGGTATAGGCAATTTTTTCAACCACAAAAACCGGGTCAAAGGCGTGAATTAAAATGCGCTTAGGGGAGCTGGCAAAATTAGCCCCGGCTTCTAAAATAGCTTCGTAATAAGACTGGCAGGCTCCAGCAAATATTACCAAATCATCAAGGCTTTTTTCGTACTGGCGGGCTATTTTTATTGCGGCCACAAAATATTTTGAGTTATGATAGTTATTTAAATCGGAAAAATCCCTAGCCCCTTTAGCTAACCCGTCATGTCCGGTAAGCACTAAAATATCGGGACGGTGTTTGGTTAAAACGGCTAAAATTTTTTCCGGCTGTTCATCTTCTTCAATACTGTAGCCATGGGCCCGAATATTTAACTGACGGTAAGTAGTCAGGCATAGCTCTAAATAATCATTATCCCCGTCTACGTGCACAACCGTACCAGGAACATCGAAGCTTTCTATTTTATTGACTAAACCAACGGACCGGTTCAGGCTTTTAAGCTGGTCTTGCTGGCGCCTTTGAAAAATTCGTTTCATCTGGTTATGGTTTTTGGTCATAAAATTATGCCAGTGGGCGGTTATTTGAGCAGGTTCAAGCTTACATAAATCGTCTACCGGGGCAGTGGCCATAAGACGCATATCAAGCCCTTTTAAGAAAGCCTGTTCCTGACCATTATCGTCCGTAAAAATGGCTAAAACTTTAAAAAATATATCGCAACCATAAGACTTTCTCCCTACCGGGTCATTTACTTTGATTTGGTCCATATAATTGTCCTCCCGCTAATATTTTTACATTTTATGCCTTATAAAGTTAAATAGTGCTAAGAAAGGAAGACAATTTATTTAGCTACCACCATAACAGCCTGACCCCTTGCAAGTCCCTCAAACTATAAGTGCCACCCCTACGGTGGCACTTATAGAGTAAACATTATTTTTTTTACCGCTAAATATTTGGTGCCGATTGGTTTTTCGGTGCTACAGTGCTGATCGCTAGTTTATTTGGTATGTTTGTCGGCTACAGCAGAAGCACCAAAAGCCTCTGGTTTAATTTTAGCTTGAAAACCACTCCCAATGACCATACCAACTACTTCCCGGATTAAATCTTTGGTCTCGCCGTGTTTACTAACGTCAATATGAATTTCTACCTCCGTATCATCCAGTCCGCTTTCTGCAAAATAATTAGTTACCATTGCTCCTATTTCTAAACTTTGGGCCGTTTCGTAAAAAATTTTTTGCCTTAAACTTTTAATTTTACGCTGGATTTTTTTGCGGTAATAATAGCGGCCGCCTTTACCAATTCGGTGGACAATTATAGCCGTAACAAAGCAAGTTTCTTGTCTGACCTGAGAATCAGAACCAATAATTACTTTATAGGCCGAGGTAGGTAGACCAGTAATATAACCGGCAATATCGGCCATCATTTCTTCAAAGGAAAGCTTGCCTTTAGTTGGGCTGGCGAAATACATTTTTCATCCCTTCATTTAGTCTATAAAATACTGGCTTTTCAGGTAAAGCCAAACCGCCTTGGCTAAAGCAGAAAATTCTTCAATACTTAAAGTTTCCCCCCGCCGGTAAGGATTTATTTGGGCTCTTTTAAGAAGATCTGCCCAAATATTCTTGTCCAGGTTAAGGCCTTGCGGGGCGTTAGCCAGGGCGTTTAAAACAGTTTTTCGCCTTTGGTTTAAGGCTTCCTGGGCTAAAATAAAAATAAGATCCTCTTTTAACCCATAACAGCTTGGTTTTTCCCGCCGGCTTAAGCATAAAACCGCGGCGTCTACTTTGGGCTGGGGCACAAAAACGGTCCGGGATACCGGAAATGAACCCTGTAAAACAGTATAAAACTGAACGGTGATACTAAGTAGGCCATAATCCTTACTGCCAGGCAAGGCCTTGATCCGGTTGGCTGCTTCTTTTTGGACCATAACAACCAACAAACTAAAATTAAACTTTTTTCTTAAAAGGTACGTAAGTAAAGGAGTAGTGATAGAATAAGGTAAATTAGCGACTAATTTATAAGGAAGACCGCTACTTATGTTTGTTTTTAAGGCCACCAAGGCGTCAAAATCAACCTTTCTGGCGTCCTCATGGATTACAATTACATTTTCTAACCCGGCCAGGGTTTCTTTTAAAACAGGAAGTAATGTTTCGTCTTTTTCTACGGCTAACACTAAACGGGCTCTTCTAGCCAGCTCCCGGGTAAGCGCTCCCAGCCCTGGTCCTATTTCTACCACCACATCCGCCGGGTCTAACCGGGCGCCGGCAATAATTTTTCTGACAATATTTGCGTCTCCCAAAAAATTTTGCCCTAAGCTTTTCCGGCAGTGAATCTGATACTCTTTTAAGATTGCGCGCACCTGACTTGGGGAAACCGGGTTAATCACTTTCTCCTTTCCCTTATTAAAAAGAATTTACCCTCAACGCAAAACTTTAACTTTTACCGAACGCATTCCCCATTGCCTGGCCTGCGTCCCTGTTTCAAAAAATACGTCCACTCTTTGACCCTTAATGGCCGGTCCGGTGTCCTGGGCTACCGCATGACCATATCCCTCAATATAAAGACATGTTCCCAGCGGGATTACCCGCGGGTCAACCGCAACAGTGCCATAACCGGGGGGTGCCCCTGAAGCCGTATTATTTCCCGTATGAGTGTATGCGGTAGCCAGCATAGTCATTTCTTGAGTAGAATTTGTTCCTTGACCGCTTCGGGAGACGGCTACCTGTCTTTTTGTTCCTACCTGCAAGACTCTATTCTTTGGGGCAAGAACAATTGTATGCGCTAAGAGACGGCGCTCCACTTCCCGTCCGTCATGGTAAGTAATTTGCCAATTTTGTTTTTCTAAGCCGCTTCTACCGTCCCGGCTTACCTGGGTAAAGCCGCGAGGCAAATTAGGGTTGGTTTCACGTTGTGTATTGAAAGCTAACTTAATTTCATTAACCTTTTCTTTTTTAACCACCCGGGTTACTTTAATTTGAGCACCCGCCCTCACCACGCCGGTTAACGGGGGTCTAACCAGGTCATTTTTCCCTAAAGAAACATCCTGACTTTGAAGCACTTCAGCTACTGCACCTGGATAAACCCAGTATTTTTGGGTCCGGTTATCTGCCGTAATGGTCACCGGTATGGCTTGCCTTATTACAATTTTAAGGCCATCTTTTAAAAAAGTAAAGGTGGCCGGAGCAACTTTATCCTGTTGCTTTAAAGGTATATTTTTCTCCTGCAGAACTTCTCCCACGGTCTTTTTAAAGGTTTGAACCTCCATTTTTTTACCCTCAACACAAACAGTAACTTTTTTTTGGGCTCTGGAGTAACCGGCAAAAACTAAAAAAACAAAGCCTATCAAACAAAGAACAGCAATTATATTTTTTTGCCCCCGCCTCCTCAAAGGCACATCTGCAGAGTTTTGTTTTTCTTCTTTTTTAAAACTATACCAATCCAGTTATGACTCCCCCTCACCTGTTTAGCTTAGCGATTAGCCCTCAGTAGGGGCATTAATTTTAACACTCCTACTGCTACCACTAACCGTTAATTACTTGTAACTATTCAGGTAGGCACAGAGGTCCAATTGATAGTTTTTAGTGGATAGTTTTGAGTTTTTAGTCTCAACATTGGTACTTCCTTTTCTGTAAACTAAAAACTGTCAACTACCTACTACTAGAAATCTGCAAGTCTGGCAAAAAAACTCTGTGCCTCTGTGCCTTTGCCCCTATGAACCTAAGTAGTTACAATTACTTAACCTTATATATACTTTCTACGTTATAAACAAAATCTCCTGCCGAAAACAGTAAAATATCATGTCGAATTTATAAATGAAGTTGTTGCCATATTAAATAAAAATTTAAAGTTGTTAGCTTAGTTTTAAATATTATATGCTTAAGAACAACTATTTAGCAACCAACTTTCGGCTATCCATCTTTTTTTAAGAGCTAATTTTAAATAAGTTTTTAGCGTTAGCCGTAGTTACGGCCGCAACTTTTGTGAAGGGGATATTTTTTAAGAGGGCAATTTTTTCACCTACAAAACGGACGTAGGCAGGTTCATTGCGCTTGCCGCGCCTACCTTGAGGGGCTAAATAAGGGGCGTCAGTTTCTATTAATATTTTTTCCAAGGGCACCTGGACCACTACTTCGTGGACCTGGTTTACTTTAGAAAAAGTTATGGGTCCGGCAAAAGAAAGATAAAAACCCATGTTCATACAGGCTAAAGCCATTTCCCGGTCACCGGAGAAACAATGAATTACTCCTCCTGCCTGGGATGGCTTATCCTTGCTTAATATTTCTATTACTTCCTGGTGAGCTTCACGGTCGTGAATAATTACCGGCAAATTTAGTTCCCGGGCTAACGCCAGTTGTTCCCGAAATACCCGTTGCTGGATAGGGCGCGGGCTTAAATTACGGTAGTAATCCAGGCCGATTTCGCCAATGGCTACCACCCGGGTATGGCGGCAAAGCTCTTTTAATTTATTCAAATAATCTTCCGGAACACGGGTCGCGTCATGCGGGTGAATTCCTACGGCCGTATAAATAAAATCATACTTCTGGGCCAGGATTACGGCATCAAAGGAAGATTTTAAGTCATAACCTACGTTGATAATCACCGCCACCCCGTTTTCCTGAGCGCGGTCAAGTACGGCTCCTAAATCCTTGGCAAACTGCCGGTCAACCAAATGGGCGTGAGTATCTATGAGCACCGGTTATTTCACTTCCTCAATTCTGGGAAAGATAGCGGCCCCCCGGTGTACCTGCAATTCTACCGGAAGACGTCCCCAGGCAAGGGACGCCCAGGAATACAACTCCGGCCGCTCCTTAATCCCTAATTGTTCCCAAATACGGGCTGGTGTTTCAGCCAGGAATGGTGAAATTAACACCCCAATGAAACGGATGGTTTCGGTTAAATTATAAAGGACCGTATTCAGCCGCTTGATCTTAGCGGCGTCTTTTTTTAAGGCCCACGGCGCCGTTTCGTCTACGTATTTATTGGCCCGGCTAATTAAGCGCCATATAACGGATAGGGCATTGGCAATCTCCCGCTTTTCCATTAACTCCTCCACCAAAAGAGGGGTTTTTTCGGCCAGCGTGATTAATTCCTGATCTGCCTTTTCCCTGTCATCCGGTGGTAGGGGACGCTTTAAGATACTCATGTTATATTTTTCCACCATTCCTAAAACCCGGCTAACCAGATTACCTAAATCGTTAGCCAAATCTTTATTAATCCGGTTCACTAATGCTTCCTCAGAGTAATAAATATCAGACCCAGGGGGCAGCTCACTTAACAAATAATAGCGTACGGCGTCAACCCCATATTTGTCAATTAAAAGTAAAGGGTCAATTATATTTCCTTTAGATTTGCTCATCTTGCCGCCTTCTAAAAGCAGCCAACCGTGTCCCAATATTTGCTTGGGCAACGGTAATCCTGCCGCCATTAAAATAGCCGGCCAAATCACTGCGTGAAAACGGACAATATCCTTACCTACCAGATGGACATCGGGAGGCCAAAATTTCCGGAATAAGCCAGCATCCTCCCCTCCGTAACCTAGGGCGGAAAGGTAGTTAACTAAGGCGTCTACCCAAACATATATAACGTGCTTCGGGTCAAAAGGAACAGTTATGCCCCAGCTAAAAGTGGTTCGGGATACGCATAAATCCTCCAGGCCACTTTTAATAAAATTAACCATTTCGTTGCGCCGTGAGAGGGGTAAAATAAATTCAGGGTGGGTTTCAATGTGCTTCAGTAATGCCTCGGCATATTTGGACATCCGGAAGAAATAACTTTCTTCTTGAAGCAGTTCTACCGGACGTTCACAATCAGGACACTTACCCTCTCTCAGCCGCCCTTCAGTCCAAAAGGTTTCGCAGGGCGAGCAATACCATCCTTGATACTTGGCCTTAAAAATATCTCCTTGCTCATATAATTTTTGAAAAAGGGCCCGCGCTACTTTTTTATGCCTTTCCTCAGACGTTCGGATAAAGTCATTATTACTTATGGCTAACCTGGCCCATAAATGCTGAAAACTTTGGACAATATTGTCTACATATGTTTGGGGCTTTTGCCCTTTGGCCAAAGCAACCCTTTCTATCTTTTGGCCGTGCTCATCAGAGCCCGTTAAAAACCAAACTTCATATCCGGTCAATCTTTTAAAACGGGCTATGGCATCAGCCGCAACGGTGGTGTATGCATGACCAATATGCAAATGATCGCTGGGATAATAAATTGGGGTGGTAATGTAAAAAGTTTTATTAGGCGACAAATTTTTTCCCTACCTTACTTGTTTTTATCTTTTTTAACTTTCGGCCGGCTAATTGCCAATAGCTAACCCCGGCTGACTTTATTTTAGTTAATCTTTAATAAATTTTCAAGTTTTTCCGTTAAATATTTCTTCCGATCAAATTTAAAGCGCAAAAAACGTAAAAAACTATAAAAATTTTTAAAATAATGTATTGACTATTACTAACATGGTTGGTATTATCTACTTGTACATTGTCGAGTTATGTTATAAAAAGGGGGAGGGAAGAATAATGAAGTCGACAGGTATTGTCAGAAAAGTGGACGAGCTTGGGCGGGTTGTAATCCCAATTGAGTTACGGCGTACTCTGGGCATAGACGAGAAAGACCCTTTGGAGATTTACGTCGATAACGAGAAAATAATTCTTAAAAAATACGAACCTGCCTGCGTTTTCTGCGGCAACGCTACCAACGTCCAACATTACCGGGGAAAGTTAGTCTGTCGGGATTGTGCGGTTAATATGTTTGAAAGTGCTAAGGCAATGTAAAAAAGCATTTTTGAACATCAAGGAGTAACAAGTTTTTTAACCAAAGCTGGATTTGTAAATCGTTAAAAGTCAGAAATCAAAGGAAAAAATATCCTTGGTTTCTGACTTTTACTTTTCTATCTTTCTGCCTTTTTGGCTTGAACTACCAGGGTGTAAACCTCACGTCTGGACAAGTTAAATTGCCGGGCCACCTGACGAACAACCTCTTTTTTAGCCAAGCCTTTGTTTTCCAACTGCTTTACCTGCACCAAAATATTTTTTTCTACCGCCGGGTCGCTAATATTTACCGGACAAAGGACAAAACTATCGGGTTCTGTACTTCCGGCCACCACCAGCGTAAATTCGCCCCGTGTTTTAATAGGGTCAAAATACGCTACCGCCTGGGCAATAGTACCCCGCCAAATTTCTTCGTGCAACTTGGTTAGTTCGCGGGCAACGACTATTTTACGATCTTTAAACAAAACTAACATGTCCGCTAAAGTTTCTGACAAACGGTGCGGCGCTTCATAAAATATTAGCGTCCTTCTTTCTGCCTGCAGTTGTCGTAATTTTTCCTGCCGCGCTTTGACTCTAGAGGGCAAGAAACCTTCGAAACAAAAATGTTTGGCCGGCAATCCTGAAGCAACCAAAGCCGCTAAAGCAGCATTGGGCCCTGGCACGGGTACCACCGGCACTTCATAAGCCACCGCTAAAAGCACCATCTCTTCACCAGGGTCTGCTATCCCCGGCAAGCCGGCGTCAGACACCAGGGCAACACTTTGTCCTTTAAGCAGTAAATTTAATATATAAGCTCCTTTTTTCCGGTAATTATGGCGGTGAAAACTGGTAAGCGGGACATGAATATCATAATGACTTAACAATTTTCGGGTTCTTCGGGTATCTTCCGCGGCAATTAAATCTACTTCTTTTAAGATTCTCAGAACCCTTATGGTTATATCTTCCAGGTTACCAATGGGGGTGGCGCACAGGTAAAGAGTACCGGCGGACAATTTTAAGTCACCCCTAAATCTGACAAAGTATATTCTTTAGTGACCTTGCTTTCCAATAATTCTACGGTTAATGTTTTCTTAAAAATATTAATTGCGGTAACCTTCCCCGGTCCTAAAGGAGTAACTACTTTGCTGCCTGTTTCAGGAAATTTTCCTTTTGCTTCTTCGTACAGTTCGTTTTCATACTTTAAACAGCACATTAAACGACCACAAACACCCGAAATTTTAGTAGGGTTTAAAGCTAAATTTTGTTCTTTAGCCATTCTAATAGACACAGAAGCAAAATCCGCCAGCCAGGTATTACAACATAGTTCACGACCACAACAACCTACCCCCCCCATTAATTTAGCTTCGTCACGAACCCCGATTTGTCTTAATTCAATCCGGGTCCGAAATACCGCCGCCAAATTTTTTACCAATTCCCGGAAATCAATTCTTCCTTCGGCCGAAAAATAAAAAATTATTTTATTTCGGTCGAACGCTTGCTCTACTCTGATTAACTTCATAGGAAGATTGTGGGCTTTAATTTTAGTCTGGCAAATTTCAAAAGCTTGTTTTTCTTGTTCGCGATTAATAGTCACCTGATTTTTATCTTGTTCCGTAGCCGGCCGAAGAACTCTTTTTAGCGGCAAGGTAACTTCTTCATCACCAACAGTAATAGGGGCAATAACTACCTGCCCTAGCTCAACTCCCCGGGCTGTTTCTACAATAACCTGATCACTTGGCAAAAGATTATATTCTCCTGGGTCAAAGTAATATATTTTACCGGCCCGCTTAAATTTAACTCCCGCCACTTTATAGGGCATATTTTCACCTTCCTTACGGTAGAGGCTAGTAGTGACGTTAAACATAATACTTTTTTGGGGCGTTAAATATAACGCCCTTACCTTAGATTAAGCATTAATACTTCTATGGCTAGCCTCCCGTTAACATTTGTGTTTAAATATCTTTGGGTTTGTTCAATCTTGCTCATAATCCTAAATAAACGGTCAGGAGTATAAAATAACGCTTCTTCAGGTATTAAAGTCAGATAGTCCTGATTCAGAAGTAACTCCTGATTTCTAGTTAACTGCCATAGCAGAATGTCCCGGTACCAAAGTAAAATGATATCCAGCCGAACCGCCAACATATCTCTAGAAGCTGCCAATTCCTCCGCTTTTCGACAAATTTCATTTAAGGTTAATTTCTTTAAATTGCGGACTATAATTAAGGTTTCGTCCCTTATGTTTTGCAGTTGTTTGTCCTGGGTTATTTTTAATGCCTGTCCCAGACTGCCACCAGCTAAGGTAAGGGCCAGGTGTATTTCTTTTTCCCCCAGATTTAAAGTTTGTTTAAGCCCGCGAGTTATTTCCGCCGTTGATAGAGCACGAAAAGACAGAATTTGACAGCGCGATACTACGGTTGACAAT
The DNA here is from genome assembly GCA_000681355.2 of Peptococcaceae bacterium SCADC1_2_3. Taxonomy (GTDB): domain Bacteria; phylum Bacillota; class Desulfotomaculia; order Desulfotomaculales; family Nap2-2B; genus SCADC1-2-3. The sequence continues at coordinate 10,790 of JJNX02000007.1, read as the reverse complement.
AAGGCGTGGGGTTGGGTAGACAAAAGAATAAAGCTAATTTCCTGGTTAGGCTCTTCCAATAATTTTAACAGACAATTGGCTGCCTCTGGGGTCATGGTTTCAACTTGTTCTAACAAAAAAATAACGCGTTGACCCTGGTATGGTTTGAGGGCCGCTATCTTTTGTATTTCCCGTACCTGGTCAATTTTTATTGAACTTCCCGTAGGGCTTATTTGGTGTAAATCCGGATGGTTTCCTTCGTTTGCTTGCTGACAACAACGGCAATGTCCACAAGCATCCCCTTCGGTAAGACAAGAACAAAAAAGAGTCCGGGCAAAAGCCAGGGCGGTAGTTTTTTTTCCTACCCCTTTTGGACCTAAAAATAAATAAGCATGGGCCACCTGATTTTGGCTAATGGCGTTTTGTAAAAGGTGAATATTTTCCTGGTGGCCAATAATGTCCCGAAATAATTTCATAAACCATTTCCCTGCCTGTAGGGACGTTAAATTTAACGCTCCTACTAAATATTTACCAATATCCTTTCTTCTACCAACTGTCGTATTATTTGGTGGGTGATTATAGGCGGTTGACACGCATCTAAAACCACATAACTGTCCGGTCTTTTTTGGGCTAAGGCTAAGTACCCCTCCCTTACCCGGCGGTAAAAGACAAGTTTTTCTTGTTCCAGCCTGTCCAATTGGAGGCCGGGTTTTCTTGAAACCAGGCGTATCCGCGCGATTTCCGGAGGAATATCCAATAAAATGGTAAGGTGAGGCTTAAGACCTTGCGTTACTAAATTATTTAACTGGTTTAACATAGCTTGGTCCAGTCCTCTTCCAAAACCCTGATAGGCTAACGTTGAATCTGTATATCGCTCACTAATTACTATCCGTCCGGCCTTTAATGCCGGTATGATTTTTTGCCCCACGTGCTGGGCCCGGTCAGTTAGATAAAGCAGCGTTTCGGTTAAAGGAAACATTTCCTGATATTTTGGATTTAAAACCAGTTCCCGGATTAATTCCCCCAATAGTGTGCCCCCGGGCTCACGGGTAGTTTCCACCGGATAACCTTTTTGGCTTAAAAAATCAGCCAACAAGTCTTTTTGGGTAGTTTTTCCGCAACCGTCTATTCCTTCAAAAACAATAAAAATACCTGATTTCAACTTTTAATCACCTGTAACCTGTCCTTTTGGGGACCGGTAAATCCTTTTACGGGAATATTTATTTTTTTTAATTGGCCAAGATAATCGCGCATCTCTATTGTAATCTCTTCTCCCGGAAATAACAATGGGACACCAGGAGGAGAGATGGTTATTTCCTGGGTGCTAATCAGGCCGGCACTTTCTTTTAGTGAAACTAATCTATTTGGGGCAAACCAAGCCTCACGCGGAGTTAATCTTACGGGAACAGGCGGAGGATATAAAGGTACATCCGGAAGAGGTTGGTTTATTTTTGCTTCTTTTTGCCAGATTTCGCTTAAACCTTTAACTAGGGCTTGAGCATCCTCCCTGGTGCTGCCAAGGCTGACTACGGCTACCAGGTTATAATAATCGGCCATTTCCACCTGTACCCGGTAAGTGGAAGACAGGAGTTGAGCCACTCGATAACCGGTTAAACCCCATTGTTTAACAGATATTACTATACGGGTAGGGTCAAAAAAACAGGCCCCTTGATAATTTAAATTTTCAGCCCCAAATATTTTTAAACCTGATATTTTGCTAATTTCGTCTCTAGCCTGAAAAGCAATTTCTAAAGCCTGGTCTAAAAGCTTATAGCCGGTCAGGGCCATTTGCCTGCGGGCCACGTCCAGAGAGGCCAGTAAAAGATAAGAAGGACTGCTGGTTTGCAGCAAGCGTAAACTGTCGGCTACCCGGCTAGATGCCAGGCGCCGGCCTTTAAGGTGCAAAAGAGATGACTGGGTAAGAGAACCCCCTAGTTTATGCATGCTTTGCACTACCGCGTCAGCATCGCATGATAAAGCGTCAGGAGGCAAAGCAGGATGAAAAGGAAAATGAGCCCCGTGGGCTTCGTCTACTAAAACTGGTTTATTTTCTTGGTGGACAAACGCCGTTAGCTTGGCCAGATCACCCGCCACCCCGTAATAAGTAGGGTGAACCAATAAAAGGCCACGGCAATCCCGGTGTTCATTAAGCGTACGGGTTAATTCTTCAGGAGCAATACCGGCCGCAAAACCAAACTCCTGGTTAATAACTGGCGGCAAATATACCGGCTTTGCCCCGCTTAAAATCAAACCCCCTAAAACAGCGCGGTGACAATTACGGGGTAATAACAATTCGTCCCCTGGTCGGCATAAGCTTAAGATTAAAGCTTGAATCCCCCCGCTTGTGCCGTTGACCAAAAAAAAACTCTGGCTGGCTTTGTATAAAGCAGCCGCAAGCTCCTGCGCTCTAGCAATGGCCTCCTGCGGATAATATAAATCGTCTAAACCTGGCAGTTCGGTTAAATCCAGGTGAAGTAAGCTTCTGCCCCCAGGGCTTAACAATTCAGAAAGAGCCTTTCCCTGCCGGTGGGCCGGCAGGTGCAAGTAAGCATAATTTTTTGCAATGTACTGTGTTAACGCCGTAAAAAGAGGGGTTTCCTTTTGGTCCAGATTTATTTTTAATCTGCGGAACACTTGGCTAGTAGTTTTTCCCAGTTTTCATCAATTTTTTGCTGAATTTTGGCCACGATAGGCTGATTTTCCTCTTTAAGCAAATGGGCAAACCTGCCCTGGGGTTTAATCCATTCAATAACTGGTAGTTTATTTCTTACTTTATAGTTTAACTTCCATTTTCCGTTTTCCACCTCGTATAAAGGCCAGTAACACGTATCAACCGCTAGCCTTAAAATCTGCATGTCGTTTTTTATATCGCTACGCCAGCCGCGGTGGCAGGAGGTAAGCACATTTATAAAGGATGGACCGTCTACGGCCAGCGCTTTTTGCACTTTGGTCATTAAATCCCGCCAGTGAAAAGGGGTGGTTTGGGCTACATAAGGAGCATCGTGGGCCGCAATAATAGCCGTTAAGTCCTTGCGGAATTCCCTTTTGCCAGGAATTAATTTCCCGGCCGGACTGGTGGTAGTATGGGCCCCTAAGGGGGTAGCGCCTGAACGCTGGATTCCGGTGTTCATATACGCTTCGTTGTTATAACAAATATGCAAAAACCGGTGTCCCCGTTCTATAGCCCCGGATAAAGCTTGAAAACCTATATCATAAGTGCCGCCGTCACCGGCCATAGAGATAAATTTTATATCCTGGGTAACCTTACCTTTTTTTCTTAAAGCTTTATAGGCCGCCTCAACTCCAGAAATTGTAGCCGGGGCGTTTTCAAAAGCACTATGAATCCAAGGTACTTTCCAGGACGTGTAAGGGTAGGTTGCCGTTGAAACAAAAGGGCAACTGGTAGCCATACTTATCACTACAGGCCCCTCCACTGCCAGCATAACCTGACGCATTAAAACTGCCGTACCGCAACCGGCACAAAGCCGGTGTCCCGGCGTAAAAAGTTCTTCCTTTTTAGCTAATTCCTTTAAGTTTATAGCCACGGTTTAATTTCCTCCTTATTCCCTTGCCTGAAGGTAAGCAAAGCTTTTTTCTATTTTTCCTTTTTGGTTTATTACTTGTAAATTAGCGTATACCTTTCCAATATCCTTAAGTCCTACATCTCTTCCCCCAAGTCCGTAAATATAATTTACCATTAAGGGTTTTTCTTTTGTTTGTGCTTCCATAAAGGCAGCGCTAATATCGGTAAACACAGGACTTCCTACCCCACCAAAGCTGTCGGTCCGCTCAAGCACCGCCACTACTTTTAAATTTTTTAAGGCTTGGACTATTTGGGCGGCCGGAAAAGGCCGGTAAACCCTTATTTTAAGCAGGCCTGCTTTAACTCCTTCTTTTCTTAATTTATCCACTACTGTTCTAGTCACCCCGGCGGCCGAATTTACAATAACAATACCATACTCAGCGTCAGCAAGCTGGTAGCTTTCAAATAAAGAATAACTTCTACCGGATATTTTGGCGTATTCGTTAGCCACTTCCATTATCTTGTCTAAAGAGCGGCGCAAAGCCTCGGAATGCTGTTTTTTATGCTCCGTATAGTAATCAGGAAGCGCACATGCTCCTATGGTTACCGGATTATTTACCTCTAAAAGGGAGTGGACTGGTTTAAATTCCCCCAGGAAGTTTTTAACCTTTTCATCTTCTAAAAGAAGCAGCCGTTCAACCGCGTGACTGATAATAAAACCATCCATACATACCATAACGGGAAGCCGTATTGTTTCGTCTTCTGCAATTTTTACGGCCTGGATTAAATTATCGTACATTTCCTGGGCATTTTCCGAATAAAGCTGAACCCAGCCGGAATCCCTTGCTCCCATGGAATCATCGTGACTGCAGTGAATGTTCAAAGGAGCATTAAAGGCTCTATTTACCACCACCATTACAACAGGAGAACGCAAGCTGGCAGTAGTAGGAAGCAGTTCCCACATATAAGCCAGCCCGCAAGATGCAGTGGCCGTCATGGCGCGCGCCCCGGCCAAAGAAGCACCTATACAAACACTCATGGAGCTATGTTCACTTTCTACGGGGATGTATTCTGTGTCTAAAATACCGTCAGCCACAAACTGGGCTACCTCTTCTGCCAATTCTGTTTGGGGGGTAATCGGGTAAGCAGCAAATACGTCTGGTTTTATTTGTCTTATTGCCTCTGCGGCAGCATTATTTCCCGTTAAAGCAGCTAATCTAGCCATAAAAATCTACCTTTGTCTCCTTTACATTAATTTTGGTTTTTTACCATGGTTATAGCTTTTACTTTAGGAGGACATTCGGCCGCGCAAATACCGCAACCCTTACAATAATCATAATTTATGCCGGTTACCTGACTATCTTCAACTATTATAGCCCCATCGGGACAATAAATCCAACATAGAAGACAATTAGTGCATTTATCTTTATTATGTTCCGGACGAGCGTTTCTCCATTCCCCGGTTAAGTATTTTACGGAACTCCCTGCTTCTATGATAGCCGTGCCAATTGGTATATCTTTCCATCCCTGAAGTTTTCTCACTCTTCCGACACCTCCTCAAACCCTCTTTTAATCGCTGCTAAGTTAGCTTCTACTATTCCAGGGCTACATTTTCCTATAAATTCCCCAACTACTTCATTTAAAAGAACCTCAAGCGAAATCACCGGCACAAGCTTGATTAAAGCCCCCATCATAGGTGTGTTGGGCATTGGTCGGCCTAGCGTTTCTTGAGCAATCCTGGTAGCATCTACTGTATAAATTTTTCCGTTTTTTAATTTCAACCTTTCCCGCACTTCTTGGGGAGGTAAACATACGTTAACTAAAAGCTTGCTATCGTCATAAATTCCTTCCGTAACGTCAACTATTTTTGCTACTGATGGGTCAAGGAGAACCACCACGTGGGGATTTACTATTCTGCAGTATAAAGAAAAGGGTTGCGTACTAAACCTATTATACGCTTTAATTGGAGCACCCATTCTTTCCGGTCCAAATTCGGGCAGTCCTTGGGCATATTTATTGTCTTTTATTACTGCCCGGGCCAGCGTACGAACAGCCACCATTGCTCCCTGCCCCCCTCGCGAATGCCATCTTATCTCGATTAAGTCAGACAATAACTCTCCTCCTTTTTAAAATGAAAAAAAGATAATCTTATAAAAACCCGCCGCGTTAACACGACGGTTGAAGCCTAATAGTAAAAAAATAATACTCATGAAAAATCTCAGGTAAACTAAAAAAGGAAAGGTAAAATTAAAGTATTTAGCCCTAAATAAGTTAATAACTTTTAGCTCGTAAGCCCTTTTTCTTATAACATAAATACAGTTAGTTTGTCAAGGCTACTCAAAAAATAACGAAATGGCTGATAAAATTGCGCCGGACAACTTATTAATTATGGCTAACCGCTAAATTGTTGCCTTATTACTTTTCTTCAACTTCCTGGCGCCCTTCCAAAGCCTTAGTCAGGGTAACAGCATCTGTATACTCAAGGTGTGCCCCAACCGGAAGACCGTAAGCCAAGCGGGTAACTTTTACCCCTAAAGGCTTTATTAATTGGGCTAAATACAAGGCTGTAGCATCACCTTCCACGTTAGAATTAGTGGCTAAAATAACTTCGATAACTTGACCTCCCTCCAGTCTCTTTAATAATTTATGAATGGTTAAGTCCTCTGGACCTACACCATCTATAGGAGAAAGAGCGCCATTCAGGGAATGGTACAATCCTTTATAGCTCTGGCTTTTTTCAATGGCCACAATATCTTTAGGTTCCTGCACTACGCAAATTGTTTGCTGATTTCTTTTTTTGTCCTGGCAAATACCACAAAGGTCAGTATCAGTTAAATTAAAACAAGTAGTGCAAAAACGAATTTTATCCCGGGCATCTAAAATAACCTGGGCCAATTTACGGGCTGTCTCCGGGGGAGAATTAATAAGGTAAAAAGCCAGGCGCTGGGCAGTTTTAGGGCCTATACCGGGTAATTTAGCCAGTTCATTAATGAGTAAAGCTACGGGCTCAGGATAATACATATTTTATCACTCCTAAAAAAGGCCAGGTAAGTTTAGTCCTGGAGCAATCTTACCCATTTCTATATTTACCATTTCCCGTGATTGGCTAAGCGCATTGTTCACGGCCGTTAAAATGAGGTCCTGGAGCATTTCTACGTCATTGGGGTCAACAACTTCGGGTTTTATTTCAATGGAAAGCAGCTCTTGCTTACCGTTAGCCACGGCTTTTATCACGCCACCTCCGGCCGTGCTTTCAAGGGTACGAGTACCTAATTCTTCCTGTAATTTCATTATTTCGCCTTGCATTTTTTGGATTTGTTTCATCATCTTATTCATATTGCCACCTAACATAACTATAAAATCCTCCTTTTTACTTTTACCAATCAAACATTTTATCAGCCTCTTGATTTTCTCCGCCAGAAAAACTTATTTCGTCGGCTTTGAAGAGTTTACAAGCTTCAGTTACACTAATCTTACTTTCGACAAAAGAAGGTTTTTCGGATAAAGAATATGTCGCGCTTAAGCAACGTAATTGGCACTTTTGTTCGAAAAAAGAAGACAATACCTCCTCTACTATTTTTCTGTTTTCCGTTATTTCCATTTGTTCCTGGTTAAATAAATCATCCACTGGAAAAGCAAGATATAAAATATTTTCCTTTAATTGCGTCGGCTGCCCTTTAGATAAATAGGTATATACCCGCATACTTATGCTTTTTACGGCCTTTAAAATTTCTGGCCACAATTCACTTATCCCGGGTAAGGTTAATTCTTTACGAGGAAGAATTATATTTTCTTTATTTTCTTTATTTTCTTTGCCAGGTAACATTTCTTCTTTTCTTTTAGTTTTCTGCTCTTTTTCTTTAGTTTCTTTCTCCTTTTCTTTGGTTAGCAAAGCTATTTTATTTTCTAAGGCAGTCAGGCGTTCTTCCAGGGCAGGCATAATACTTCCGGCAGCATCACTGCCACCGCTAGCTTGCGGTAAAGCAGCCTGCACTATGGCTAATTCCAATAAAACCCGCGGTTGGCTACTCCAGCGCATATTTTGTTCTGCCTGGGTTAGAATATGTAAAATTTGCGTTAATTGTTCCCGACTGAAAAAGCTGGCCTGATTTTCTAAGGCCTCTTTTTCTCCTGGCGATAATTCATTTTCCATATCAGATGCTATATGCCAGAGCAGCAAACGACGTAAATAAGCGGTTAGATCACGCCCAAAAAGATAAAGGTCTTTTCCTTGAGTGAATAGGGTATCAATAATTTTAAGCCCAACGGCTGTTTCTTGATTGGCCAGGGCACCTGCCATTTCTTCCAAAACTTCTTGCTGAACAGTACCTAATATTTGGTGCACGTTGGTGCAAGTAATTTGTTTATTTCCAAAAGCAGCCGCTTGATCTAACATACTTAAAGCATCCCGCAGCCCCCCTTCTGCAGCCCGGGCAATTAATTTTAAGGCTTCATCTTCTACCTGAAAAGAGGCTTTAGCGGCAACATCCTGTAAACGTGACAACAGGTCGCTAAAACCTATACGGTGAAAATCAAAACGCTGGCAACGGGAAAGAATAGTTAAAGGTACCTTATGGGGCTCGGTGGTGGCTAAAATTAAAACAGCGTGAGGCGGCGGTTCTTCTAAGGTTTTTAAGAGAGCGTTAAAAGCTTCACTGGTTAGCATATGCACTTCATCAATAATGTAAATACGTTTGTTGCCCGTTACAGGAGCAAATTTTATCTTTTCCCTTAAACTCCTGATGTCATCAATGCCCCGGTGCGAAGCAGCATCAATTTCTATTACGTTCATAGATACCCCAGTTGTTATTTCCCGACAGTTTATACACTGGTTACAAGGTTCGACTGAGTTTCTCTCCCGGCAAACCAGCGCCTTGGCCAGTACTTTAGCCGCGGTAGTTTTACCGGTACCCCGCGGACCGCAAAATAGGTAAGCGTGAGCCACCTGATTGGTTGCCAACGCATTTTGGAGGGTTTGGGTAATATGTCTTTGCCCGATTATGTCGCAAAACAACTGCGGACGCCATTGACGATAAAGAGCTAAATAAGCCACGCTTTTATATTCTCCTGCTACTCACCAATACTTAAAACTTAAAAAAACTGCTATAGCTTTGCAACAGTTTTTAAAAAATAAATAAAATAAATGGCCGTGCACCTACCGTCGAATAATAACTTCCAGGCGTTACCTCTGCAGGTAGCTCAAGTCAGGCACCCTTGCGGCACCCGAAGAGATTTCCTTAGTGCTGCTTCCGTCAGGACCTGACACGGTTCAGAAGTCTTCGTCGCGCAAGACCCAACCATCGTCACTCCTTATCAGAGGTCAGACCCTACAAGCTAAACCCTCGGGTCAGGAATTCAACCCTGCTCTAGCGGATTGCAGGTTCAGGGCACCGCTACCTCCCCGTCTAGCACGGCCAAAACCAGCGGTAAATCAAACACAGACTGGCGGAGAGAGTGGGATTCGAACCCACGAGACAGCTTTTAGCCGTCTACTCGCTCTCCAGGCGAGCGCCTTCAACCGGACTCGGCCATCTCTCCCCGTAAAATTTTCTTGGCGGAGAGAGTGGGATTCGAACCCACGAGACAGCTTTTAGCCGTCTACTCGATTTCGAGTCGAGCGCCTTCAACCGGACTCGGCCATCTCTCCGCTTTGTTTATTTCTTATTTTTCTCTTAGGTTTCTAAAAAAAACCTGGATTATTCCCCGGCATTCTGCTTCCATAATACCGCTAACAACTTCCACCTGGTGATTGAACCTGGGTTCTCTAACAATATTTAATCCAGAATCCACTGCTCCTGCTTTTAAGTCGCGGGCCCCGTAAACCAAGGTTTGCACCCGGAACTGCACTAGCGCCCCCGCACACATAGCACAAGGCTCAATGGTTACGTAAATAGTGACTCCGTTTAAACGCCAGCCCCCCACGTAACGGGAGGCTTCCCTCAAGGCCAGGATTTCAGCGTGAGCGCTGGCATCACTTAAAGCCTCACGTAGATTATGGCCCCGGCCAATAATTAGGTTATTTAAAACTACTACTGCCCCTACCGGAACTTCATTAAGAATGTATGCTTTCCTTGCTTCAACCAGAGCTTCCCGCATGTAAAAGCAGTGATCCACAACTCTGCTCCTTCTAAACCAAACCACCCAGGCAAAAATATTTTAACATGATTTATTTCCTGCGTCAAGTTAGCATTTATTACTCACGTGAACGTCATAAATTTTTAAGCATAATTCCTGCGCCAAACCGCCCTGTTTTTCTTCCCTGACGACGCGCCGAAAAAAACAAATGGTGGCTGCAGTAAGTGCATACTCCAGCTACTTCTATATTTCCCACCGGAATGCCCATTTGGGTAAGCTGCATTTTATTTGCTTCCCACAAGTTGAAATAGCCCTTGCCATCCGGGGTTTCTTTACTTATAAAGCCCCTTTTTTCCCGAAAAATACTTTTAGCCTGAGCAATAACTTCCGGACCAATCTCAAAACAGCAAGGACCAATAGAAGGCCCAATTCCCACTACAATATCCTGGGACAAGCAGCCAAATTTCTCCTGCATTTCACTTACCACCTTTTGGGTTACCAGTCGAATGGTGCCTTTCCATCCGGTGTGAGCGGCCCCTATAACCCTCTTTTGAGGGTCAAACAATAGAACAGGCACGCAGTCGGCCTGAAGAACCATAAGGCAAACGTCCGGAACGCCAGTCACCATGGCGTCAGTCTCGCTTATGGCTGTATCATAATTAACCGCCCCAGAGCCCTTTAATTCTTCGGTTATAATTTTTACGTTATGGTCATGAACCTGCTGAACAGTGGTAAAGCTGCCCGGGGAAATTCCCAGCACCCAAGAAAGGTGTAGGCGGTTTTTAAGCACCATTTCTGGATTATCGCCCACGTGAAACCCTAAATTTAACGCCTTAAACGGGGGGCTGCTAAAACCGCCAATTCTAGTCGAAACGAAATGGCAGACCTCATTATCACTACAACGATATTTAGACTAAGCACTTACCAATCAATTTACTTTTCTTGTGGGAAAGATAGGCTTTGTAATTTTTCCTTTGTATCCAACCGACCAACATGATCAAATCATCTGTTGAGAATGTCCTCAAGGGTAATACTGCCGTAAGTAAAATCCTAAGCTGCGACAGAGTAATAATGGGTGCTTTTTTCCCCCAACCTTATCTTGATATGCCAGAGAAAGAAATGACTGAGCATGGAAATCAGGATGTGACGATTCCAGCTCGGGTACTTCCTTACCTCGTAATGATCCATCCCGAGTTCCGATTTGGTTTCTTCA
>JJNX02000006.1 GCA_000681355.2 Peptococcaceae bacterium SCADC1_2_3 | reverse complement strand
AGTCTGGTGGCAGCAGCCTAAAAATTATCCACATGGAGATAACTTTCCCGATAAAATATCCTCAGTCCTAAACTGTGGAAAATAGGATAAGTATACTCATTATTATGGTAAAATGAGGAAAATAATTAAATCAATAGAGAAATATGTCATTATTTAATGTAGCGCAGTTTCAATTTACCCATTGAGAACGCTTGACCAATAATTAAAAAGCCAAAAAAGTTTACAAAGCAAAAAGCTTTAAAAAGATAGGACTTGTTTTTTCCTAAAAAAGCGGCAAAAAAGCCGCTTTTTTTGTATATTTTACCCAACCAGGGATAGGCTAAGTAAAGCAGAGATAAAACCAAACAACAAGCAAAAACAGCGGGCAAAAAAGTTAAATATGGGAGGTTAAAAAAATGATGTATTTTCCTTTAGGGCTAATTGCTTTACTTATTGTATCTATCCTTATTTATTTGGGTTTTGCTCACCGGGCTTTAGATCGGTTGTATTTGTCCGACCGGGGGGCCTTAATTTTAATTGCCGCGCTAATTGGGGGCAGTTTTATTAATATCCCCCTGGCCTATAAACCATATCACGTTTCGGTTAACGTAGGAGGTGCCCTAATACCAGCCGGTCTGGCTGTTTACCTTCTGGTAAGAGCCGGTACGCAACGGGAAAAACTGCGGGCCGTTGGTGCTGCCGTAATTACCGCCCTAGCCATTTACGGGGTAAATTCTCTTTTAGTGCGGGGCGCGGCCGCTGAACCCGGGAGCAGGTGGGTCTTTTTAAGTTCTTTATGGCTCTTTCCTTTAGTGGCCGGCGTAACCGCATATTTATTTGGCCGCTCCCGGCGCGCCGCCTTTGTGGGGGCCACTTTAGGGGTGCTGTTAATGGACCTTGGTTACTACGGGTGGCTGGTATGGCGCGGCGCACCGGCAGGGCGCGTAAACATTGGGGGAGCAGGCGTCTTTGACGCGGTAATCCTGGCCGGTATTCTAGCTGTTTTTCTAGCTGAAATAGTAGGCGAAGTACGGGAACGCCTCCAAGGCGGACCAGACACCATGGGACGTTCACCAAAATTATTGCAGGGCTTACGCAAGCCTGCTCTAAAGATCAAGCCAGAAGAACAGCGGGAAGGGGATTTAGCCGATGAACAAAAATAAGGCCGTTTTAGGAATAGTCCTGGTAATAGCAGGTATAATCTTTTTATTTGGACGGTATAATTTATCTTCCTATTTGCCAGCCTGGAGTCCTACCGACGTTTTTAATAAATTCGACAATGAACTTCAAGCAGGGCAGTATTGTACCGTAAGGGATGAAAAAGGTGGTTTGGTCACTAAGATATCCCGCCAGGCAAACGTCGGTGACGAAATATTTACGGCTGACGGCTGCCATTACCAAATCACAAAAGTAAAAGGCAATCAAGCTTGGGCCGGTTTTAATGGACCAGATAAGGCGTTCCTTGGTTATAGTGAGTTTTACGCCCATTTAGAAGCCCCTGTCACCGCAGTCGCCTGGGGAAAACAGCCCATCGGGGTTTACCACACCCACAGCGATGAATCTTACCTTCCTTCAGACGGCGCTTCTTCCATTCCTTTTCGGGGCGGTATTTACCAGGTAGGGGAAACAATGGTAAAAAGACTAAAAGAAAGAGGGGTCAAAATAAATTACGACCAGACACCCCATGACCCCCACGATAACAACGCCTATTACCGTTCGCGGCGAACAGCAGCCCAGCTTATGAAAAACAACCCCATCGCCCTTTTTGACGTTCACCGGGACGGCATCCCTGACCCTAAATTTTACGGCCGCAACATTGCTCAAAAATACGTAGCCCAGGTACGTTTTGTAATTGGCCGCGAAAACCCGCACTACGCGGCAAACCTGGATTTTGCCAAACGCTTAATGGCTTACGCGAACAAAGTGTATAAACCGGTCGTTAAAGACATTTATTTAAGCAGTGGTAATTTTAATCAGGACCTTATGCCCACGGCTATCCTTATTGAAGCAGGGACCTACACCAATGTAAAAACAGACGCCGCCCAGGGCATTTCCATGCTGGCGGAAGCAGTCCCGGTAATATTGGGCCTGACCGGACCCCGTACCCAACCAGGAGCGCCGGAAAACTTAAAGCCCCTTACCGACCCAACCGCCCGTACACCAGGCAGTTGGAAGGCACTGGCCTGGATTGTGGGTTTGACATTTTTAGCGGGTGGCGCTTTCTTAATTATTAGTGCGGGCGGTTGGGACAAGGCAAAAAATCGTTTGACAAATCTCGTCAAACGAAATAAAGTAAAATAGAAGAAATAAATAGAAAGTTTTTTATATTATAATAGAAAATAAGTCATAAAGTAAGCCTAAAAAGGGGATCTTACTTCATGCCCAGACCGCCAAAATGGCGTACCGTAGAACAATTTCCTTCGTGCACCTATTTTAAACCTGCCGGCATTCCACTGCGGGAACTAGGTGAGGTATGTCTGTATGTGGAAGAATTAGAGGCCCTGCGTTTAAAAGATTTGGCCTGTTTGGACCAGGAAGCCTGCGCGGAACGGATGAAGGTTGCCCGCACCACCTTCCAAAGAATTTTATGCGCTGCCCGGGCAAAAGTGGCGGAAGCCCTAGTAACAGGAAAAGCCATTCGGGTAGAAGGGGGCAAATATCTGTTGGCCGAAAAACTATTTGAAACAACAGAAGAAGAAAATAACCAAAAGCAGCCTAGCCGTCGTTGCCGTTACCGGGGCGGCTAAAAAAGAAAAGGGGGCGTGTGATGTGAATGCCCTGGAAATTCTTAAAGCTGGACAATTATAGTAACTACTCAGGTTCATAGGGGCAAAGACACAGAGGCCATCAGGGCAGACACGCAGGTCTGCCCCTACTTTAAAAAATACGGAAAGGATTGGGCTGGTGATAGACAGGGAAATTTTGAAAGAGGTGTTAGCCGAGGTCCTGGCTCACGGAGGGGATTTTGCTGATGTTTTTTTAGAGCGCAGGAAGGTAACCGGTATTAGTGTTGAAGATAGTAAAATTGAACGGGTCCACTCAGGATTAGATGCAGGGGCAGGCATCCGGGTAATTAATAAGGAAACTACGGCTTATGCTTACACCAACGACTTAAGCAAAGAAGGACTTCTTGAAGCGGCGCGCCTGATAAGTAAGGCTGGACAAGAGGCCCAAAAAGCATATAATTTAGATTTGCGCCAGGTGCAGTCAGGGGTTAATTTTAGCGTTGAAGAGCGTCCTGACGCGGTGGAGGCTAAACGCAAGGTAGAGGCCGTAAAAATGGCCGATGAGGCGGCCAGGACGGTGGGTAGTCAACACATAAAGCAGGTGATGGTTGGCTACGGTGATACTATCCAGCAAATTACCCTGGCCAACAGCGCAGGTGAATACATAGAGGACGAGCGCATTCGGACCCGGCTAACGATACGCGTGGTAACCGGTGAAGGTGAAACCATCCAGACTGGTTACGAAGCCGCGGGGAGCATAATTGGTTTTGAACTTTTTAAAAAATTCACCCCTACTCAATTAGGCGAAAAGGCGGCCCGGCGGGCAGTAGCCATGCTCAAGGCAAGACCAGCGCCTACAGGTAAAATGCCGGTGATTTTGGCCGGTGAAGCAGGCGGAACTATGATTCACGAAGCCTGCGGCCACGGTTTGGAAGCTGACCTGGTTTTGAAGGGGCTTTCCGTTTACGCCGGAAAAAAAGGACAAAAAGTATCCTCCGAATTAGTTACGGTAATTGATGACGCCACCATTCCTGAATGTTACGGTTCCTACCGCTTTGATGATGAAGGGGTGCCGGCCCAAAAAATAGTTCTAATTGAAAACGGAGTTTTAAAGGAATACTTGTACGACCGGTTTACCGCCAGTCAGGAAGGACGCTTCTCTAACGGTCACGGGCGCCGGGAATCGTATCAACATAAACCCATCCCCCGGATGGGCAACACTTACATTGCCCCTGGCAAAACAGACCCGGCGGAAATAATTAAAGCGGTAAAAAAGGGGGTTCTGGTAAAGAAAATGGGCGGGGGCCAGGTAAATACAATCACCGGAGATTTTGTTTTTGATGTTGTTGAAGGCTATTTAATCAGTGCCGGGGAAATAGGACCGATGATCCGGGGAGCCGTTTTAACGGGCAACGGACCAGAAGTGTTGCGTCAGGTAGAAATGATTGGATGCGATTTAGGCTTTAACATTGGCACCTGCGGGAAAGACGGACAGGGGGTACCGGTAGGAGATGCTCAGCCAACCATGTTAATCAGGGAACTAGTCATTGGAGGAACACAGCATAATAATTCTTCTGGTTAAATTAGGGCTTGGGTTTCTTAAAATTTGGAAAAGACAAGGGGACGGTTCTCTTGTCTTTTCCGATAGGAAGTGCTTTTATTGCCTGAGATGCGTTTATTTTGGGCTATTAATTTACCCCCGGCTATTAAAAGCCGTCTGGCTGGTTTGCAAAACGAATTAAAAAGTATTTCTTGTGACGCTAAGTGGGTGGAAGAAAAAAATTTACACTTTACCGTTAAGTTTTTAGGCAACGTAGACGTTTCCCTAGTCACAAAATTAGTGGTCAACATGGAAGCTGCTTTAGATGACTGCCAACCCTTTTTTTTGGAATTGTGGGGGACAGGCGTTTTTCCAAATTTTAGATCACCCCGGGTATTTTGGGTTGGCCTTAAAGGGGAAGTAGACCAGTTGATGCAAATCCAACAAAGGACGGAAGAGACGCATCTTTCCTTAGGTTTTTCACCGGAAAAACAAATTTTTACGCCTCATTTAACCTTAGCCCGCTTACGTTCTCAGCACGGCATAGCTGATTTAAAACAAAAAATAAATATTTTAGAGGACAGGGTACTGTCTTTAGGACATTTTAAAGTAACGTCTATTGACTTGATGCAAAGTGAGTTAACCAAAAGAGGGCCTATTTACACCCAGGTGGCCCAGGTAAAACTGTAAAGAAAGTTACCAAGGCATCGGTTGATAGTCCTATCTGTTTTCCAAATAGCCCAAAAACAATAAGCTTCAGGGGTGCCCACTTGAGTAGTTGCAATTTTTAAATTATAATATATTATAGTATTAATAATATTAATACTATAATGGGAATTGTAGGAATTAAAAAGTATGAGTATAAGGGTGAGGTGAACCATGTTAATCCTAGCCATTAATGGAAGTCCGCGTTCTGATGGTTTTACCGCCCGCTTATTACAGGCAGCACGGGAGGCAATTGAGTCTGCGGCCGTAAAGTACGTGTTTTTGCAGGTTTCAGAAGCCATGGCAAAATTAAAAGTGCCTTATTGTATGGCGTGCACCAGTCCTTGTTCAGGAAAATGTTATGAAGGAACCCAATTAGCGGAAATATTTAATTTAATGCGTAAGGCTGATGGCATAATGGTAGGTAGTCCCGTTTATTTTAGCACTGTTTCCGCGCTATTAAAAGCTTTCTGGGATAAAACCCGGCGCCTGCGCTACGATAAAGCTTTACTAAACGTAGTGGGCGGCGCCCTATCAGTAGGAAACGCCCGCTTTGGAGGTCAGGAGACCACATTGCGGGCGCTGCACGACATGATGCTATGTCAGGGAATGATCATTGTTGGCGATGGTTACGTAAACGGGGATGCGGGACACCAAGGGGTGTGCGCCCAGGCTCCCCTTGAAACCGAAGCCGAAGAATTAAAAAGAGTTTTGTTTTTAGCTAAAAGAATGGTGGAGGTAGCCGACGCAACAAAGGAACTGCGGGCAAAAACAAAAGGCAAATCCGGAAGCTAAAAACGTACAAAACGGCGTCATAAGCTGTTACTTCCTCCCTGGTCAGCAAAAATCTTAAAACCAGGGGATTTTTTTTTAAGAGTAAAAGAATTTCCTAAAAGACAGCAGGAAAAAAAAGTTTGGTAACGAATATTTAATAAAGGTAATCAAAAATAATGCGGTATGCTGTCAGCAATTAGCCGTCAGAAGTGTAATAATGCTGAAAGCTGAGAGCTAAAGGATGTTTATTGGCCGGTGATACGGATGGAAGGCAAAGTTTCAACAGAAGTGCTGGAGACAATCCGACATCAAACAGATATTGTCAATTTAATTGGCAAGTATGTATCCCTGGAGAAAAAGGGTCATAATTATACTGGCTTATGTCCTTTTCACCAGGAAAAAAAGCCTTCTTTTACGGTAAGCCAGGAAAAACAAGTTTTTTACTGTTTTGGCTGTGGTACCGGGGGAGATATATATAAGTTTTTGATGCTGGCCGAAAATCTTACTTTTCCGGAAGCAGTGCAAAACCTGGCGACCCAGGCAGGAGTAAGAATTCCTGTTCCGGCTTACCTGGGAAATGAAGAGCAAACCCGAAAAAAAGAACAGCTCTGGAAAATTAACGAACTGGCGAAAAATTTTTATCACTATTTCCTTACCAAACAACCGGAAGCCCAGCCGGCCCGGGATTACCTGGCAAAAAGAGGTTTATCTCTGGTTGCCCTGAAAAGCTTCCAATTAGGCTATGCCCCCGCCGGTTGGACTACACTTTTGGACTATTTGAAACAACAAAATTGTTTAACTGGGGAGATTATGGACACGGGACTAGTCATCAGCAGCGAACACGGTAAGGGTTACGACCGTTTTCGCAACCGTCTTATTTTTCCAATTTATGATTTTTTAGGGCGGGTAGTTGGCTTTGGGGGACGGGTGCTGGATGACAGTCTGCCTAAATACCTGAATACGCCAGAAAGCAGTATTTTTAACAAAAGAAATATTTTATATGGTTTAAACCTTGCCCGATCGTCCATTAGAGAACAGGGGTTTGCCCTTATTGTAGAAGGATATTTGGATGCAATTACCGCCCATCAGTTTGGTTTGGCTAATACGGTAGCTACTTTAGGCACCAGTTTAACCGAAGAACAGGCTCGCTTAATAGCCCGCTACACCAGGGAAGCAGTAATCGCTTATGACGCTGACCTAGCCGGTGAAGTCGCTGCTTTAAGAGGAGTGGATATTTTACATGCTTCCGGCTGTCTGGTAAGGGTGGTTACCATTCGTGAGGGCAAAGACCCTGACGAATACATCCGGCTTAAGGGAATAAATGCCTGGAAGGAACTGGTTGCAAACGCCCTGCCTTTACTAGAGTATAAATTAATTAAGGCCAAGCAAAAAAAAGGCACCACCAGGGTTATTCTGCAGCAAGTATTACCCAATTTGGCTAGTTATAAGGATGCGGTAGAGCAGGAAGAGGGCATAAGAAAAGTAGCCGCATACCTAAACTTAAGTTGGGAGGTAATTAAAAACGAAATAAAACAATTTGAAACCCAACAGCGAAAAGTAAGACCAGATTCGGATAAAAATGTTAATAGTAGTTATAATAGAAACATAAATCCCCAAATGCTCTTAAAATTACCTGTAAATCGCCGAACTAGAGCGGAACTTGAGCTTCTTCAGTTATTGTTAGTTGAACCAACGTTTTTAGTTTTAGTCCGGCAAGAATTGGGTGAGTACGCTTTTAAGGAAACTAATTTTAATAAAATATACCGCTGTTTAAAGCAAACATATACGGAAGGTGCTCACCCCAATCCAGTAAGCTGGTTGCATCAGTTGGACGAAGAAGCCCAGAAGGTTTTAAACCGTTTGTTGGTGGAAAGAATAGCTATAGATAAGCCGGAAGAAAGAACAACCGCTCTGATTAAGACCATTAAAGAAATTAACCGTCAGGAACAACAAACACACCTTCTACAAGAACTGGCTGAAGCGGAGAAAACCGGGGATAAAGAAAAAGTAGCTCTTATGCTGGCTGCCTTGAAACAAATTTTTAAGGATGGTAAACCCGATAAAAAGTTAAAGTCCCTAACAATGGGAGGAAAGTAGGATGAAGAACGAACCTAAAGTCAACAGGATCAATAGCAATGGTATTAGCAGCAATGGTATTAGCAGCATTGAAGCATTATTTGAAAAAGGAAAAAAGCAAGGCATACTTACCTATAACGAGATTATGGACAGTCTGCAGGATGTTGACCTTACGCCAGAGCAGATTGATGATATTTATGAACAACTGGCGGATATGAGAATAGAAGTAATTGCGGAGTCACCTGAATTGGTAATTGAAAAATCCTCCTCCGAAAATATTTCACCTGAAAAGGCAGAGGAAAATCATGCTGTAGTTCTACCGGAAGGGGTAAACATAGATGATCCGGTACGAATGTACCTTAAAGAAATTGGTAGGGTATCTTTATTAACCTCGCAAGAAGAAATAGATTTAGCTAAAAAAATGGAAAAGGGCGATGAAGAAGCAAAACGCTGCTTAGTAGAAGCAAACCTGCGTTTAGTGGTAAGTATTGCTAAAAAATATGTCGGTCGCGGGATGCTTTTCCTGGATTTGATTCAAGAAGGCAACCTGGGTTTAATTAAGGCCGTAGAAAAATTTGACTACCATAAAGGATACAAGTTTAGCACTTACGCCACCTGGTGGATTCGCCAGGCAATTACCAGGGCTATTGCTGATCAGGCCAGGACAATTCGTATTCCGGTCCACATGGTGGAAACAATAAACAGGCTGGTGCGGGTATCACGTCAATTGCTGCAGCAGTTGGGCCGTGAGCCAACCCCAGAGGAAATTGGAAAAGAAATGAAATTACCGGAAGAAAAGGTCAGGGAAATCATGAAGATTGCCCAAGAACCTATATCTTTAGAAACACCAATTGGGGAAGAAGAAGATTCTTACCTGGGAGATTT
Organism: Peptococcaceae bacterium SCADC1_2_3; assembly: GCA_000681355.2. Lineage (GTDB taxonomy): Bacteria > Bacillota > Desulfotomaculia > Desulfotomaculales > Nap2-2B > SCADC1-2-3. The sequence goes on along the minus strand of JJNX02000006.1, from coordinate 53,326 downwards.
TGTTGAAGACCATGAAGCCCAAGTACCCCCCGAAGAGGCAACCTTTGCTCTTTTACGGGAGCAACTGGATGATGTTTTAGAAACCCTTACCGAACGGGAAAAAAAGGTCTTGCGCCTGCGTTTTGGTTTGGATGACGGACGAGCCCGTACCCTAGAAGAAGTAGGTCAAAAATTTGGCGTTACCCGGGAGCGAATCCGGCAGATTGAAGCTAAAACCCTGCGCAAATTAAGACACCCCAGCCGCAGTAAAAAATTGAAGGATTATCTTGAGTAAATAAAGGATAAAAAAGAAATTAAAAAAAGAAATTCTTGACTAAAACCAGCTTATAATATATAATCTACGTGGCTGTTTAAGCGGGTAATAATAGTTGTTAGCTACCAGAAGTTATAAGCAAGCGGTCCCAATTGTCAGTCACCTTTTTCCTCGATAGCTCAACGGTAGAGCATCCGGCTGTTAACCGGAGGGTTGCAGGTTCGAATCCTGCTCGAGGAGCCACATAGGGCCCATAGCTCAACGGTAGAGCATCGGACTCATAATCCGTTGGTTCCAGGTTCGAATCCTGGTGGGCCCACCAGTTAAGACTTCAGTTATCAGACGTCAGGAGAAAAATAAAACTTAAGAAAAACTTCTGACGACTGATGTTTAATGATTGACGACCGAAATAGGGCGGTTAGCTCAGCGGGAGAGCACATGCCTTACAAGCATGGGGTCGGCGGTTCAAATCCGCCACTGCCCACCATGAATACCAAGGGTTAGCGGGTTTGAAGTAAATTGTCGGGTAGCGAAAATACTACAATCTTACCACTAGCGCAAAAAAAATTTACCGCTTTAAGTCCTCTTCTAACAGACGACGGCATCGCCACTTGGCGACCGGATTGTTTTCCTCCTGCAGAGGCTCATCTACAAAAACCAGTTCCCATAGTTTACGCGTGCTCTCGGGAAGCTCTTGTAAGGTGTAGTAATCTTCCAAAAAAATTTCTTGCACTTTTTTTGCTCCATAATATTCAAACAACCACATTATATGCTCCCACGCTCCACGTGCAAGAACAGTTTTGATAATAAACTTATAATGTTTTTCCGAATCGATAGTTTTAAAAATATAATTATGAAAAAAAAGTAAAAGCATCTTGAAACAAGCGGGGCTTATAGTTGAACAATTGAATAGATATTCCATAATGTTGGCCATGATAGCGTTCATTTCCCCGGCATCTTCAGTGTGGTTCGGGGAACTCCATTTCCAAAGGGCCGGTCAAACGACTGTGCTAAGCCGCCACCGGAAGCGGGAGCAAGGGACGAGCGGACGCTGGAGGCGGTCGGCTCCAGCGAGTGGTTAACCCGCCGTCTGATGCAACACTGGCTGTGTCACGTTTCAGCAGGGGCTCTCTCACTAAGAATCAGATTGACGATAGGTAAAGCCCTCAATTCCAGCCGCGATAGGTCAATGAATTTGCTGGCATCTTCAATCTCAACACCGATAACCCGATTATGTTCATCGAAGTCAAGCACAATCCCTGATGCGACTTCTTCGGACTCGGTACTTATCCCATCAGCAAGTTTGATATACAGCATATCCGTATCTGGGTAGTATTGAAACACCATATTCTTATCTCCTCTCAGTAAAACTTCTTCCTCATCCATCATAAGACTATAAGCTTCTTTTATATTCTCTTCTAATTCCTCAAGGGTCTCTCCTTGACTGAATACTCCTGGCACCTCTTTTAGCCTGCCAACATACCATCCTTCGTCTATCCAATATTCAAGTGTAAAGTGTCTATCCATCGCTTTACCTCCTTACTTATCAAAGCTCATCCGCCGGGCTTCGCACGTCCTTTTCGCCCCGGTTCAAGACGTGCGTGTAACGGCACGTGCGTTCTGCATAGCCCTCTCCCCTTTAAGGTAATATAGCATCCCTCCCCGTGCCCGTCAAGAAACTTTTTAACAATTTATGGGAGTCAAGGTCAGGCCCTTTACTTATTTACTTGACTGGTTATTTCTTCAAAGGAATAACCTTGCGCAAAGGCAGCATTTATCACCGTCAATTTTCTTAATCTTGAGCCACTTTATTAATTCGTGTTCTTTTTTTTTGAGTTTTTAAGAAAGCACGGGGGTTCTTTAATCCTTAACCTAAAATAAATTTTTTATTGACATAACTAGTGTATCTAGATATTCTTTTAAAGGGATTATTTTAGGGAGGGTAAGAAAAATGAAACCTACACCTGTTTTTGAAAGCACCAACAACTACTTGGTTTCTGATGACCTCAAGGACGTGGTAAATGTAGCTATTGCCATAAGAAGACCTATATTAATTAAGGGAGAACCCGGCACCGGTAAAACTATGCTGGCCAAAGCAATTGCTGACTCACTTGGGTTGCCGTTAATTACCTGGAATATTAAGTCTACTACAAAGGCTCAGGAAGGCCTTTACGTATATGATACAGTTCAAAGGCTGTACGATAGTCAATTTGGCGATCACGATGTTTCAGACATCAAACAGTTCATCAAGTTGGGTAAATTAGGCGAGGCTTTTTTATCGGAGGAAAAAACTGTTTTACTAATAGACGAAATAGACAAGGCCGATTTAGAATTCCCTAACGATTTACTTTGGGAACTGGACATTATGAATTTTTATATTCCAGAGATTAAGGAAACAATAGCCGCGAAACAAAGACCCGTGGTGGTAATTACCAGCAACGCTGAAAAAGAACTACCCGACGCATTTTTAAGACGCTGCGTCTTTCACTATATTAGTTTTCCGGATGAGGAAATGATGGAAAGAATTATTCGGGTACACTTTCCGAATTTAGAAAACAAACTACTCCAGGAAAGCTTAAAGGCTTTTTATTGGGTAAGAAGTATAAGCAGCCTGCAGAAAAAACCAAGTACCAGTGAGTTGTTGGATTGGACTTTAGCTTTAATTTCAGGAGGAATACGTTCGGAAAAAATTTGTGCCGAAATGCCTTTTTTAGGTGTTTTGTTAAAAAAGAATAAAGATTATGACCAGGTTTTACAAAAACTAGCAAGTTCAGGAAAACAAAAGCCCGCTGCAGCTACAGGGTACGGACAAAAAAACTGGTGAAAAAAGATGGGGGAGCACCATACCTCCGTTAATGGTAGTTAATGGTAATTTTTCACTCCAGAATATTAAGTGCTCCTGGTAATATTTAATAAATATAGTAGATAAGTACCGAAAATTTAAATCAGAACCGGTTTAGGAGTGAGGTTATTGTTTAGTGGTTTTTTTTATTTACTTAAACAAGAAGGAATTCCGGTTTCCCTAAATGAGTGGATGATGTTAATGGAAGCCCTGGATAAAGGGCTGGCCCAAAACAGCCTCCTGGGTTTTTATTGTCTGGCGCGGGCTTTACTGGTAAAAAGCGAAGTGTATTACGACCGTTTTGACCAGGCGTTTCAACAATACTTTAAGGGAATTGAAGCTTCACCTAAAATGGCCGAGAAAGTAATGAAATGGCTGGAACGCTCTTTACCCCCCTTATGGATGGACCCCGCGCAAAGGGAAAAATTTTTTTCCTGGGACCTGGATACCTGGCGTAAAAAATTAGCCGAACTTATAGCGCAGCAAACCGGGGAACATCACGGTGGTTCACGTTGGATTGGTACAGGGGGCACCTCACCCTTTGGCCATTCAGGTTACCACCCGGCCGGGGTGCGCATTGGGGGCGAATCTTTAAATCTTTCCGCCGTTAAAGTAGCTGCGGAGCGCCGCTACCGCGATTTTCGCAACGATGAAACTTTAAATACCAGGCACTTTGAACTGGCCTTACGGAAGCTACGTACCCTTGGATACCAGGACGAAGGGCCAAAAGACGAACTGGATCTGGAAAACACTATTGACGCTACCTGCCGTAACGCCGGGTATTTAAAAATAGTCTGGACCAGGCCGCGGAAAAACACCGTGAAATTACTGGTTTTAATGGATTCCGGCGGCTCTATGGACCCTTACGCAAGGCTTTGCGCCCAACTTTTTAATGCCGTACACAAAGTAGGCCACTTTAAAGACTTAAAGTTTTATTATTTTCATAATTGTGTTTACGAAAAGATTTACCTTGACCCATATTGTTACCGCTTTACCTCTCTGCCTACCCAAGAAATGCTGCAAAATTTGGATCAGGATTATTACTTAATTATTGTCGGCGACGCCAGCATGGCTGCCAGTGAAATGTTAATGGTGGGCGGAGTAATCGATTGGTACGACTTTAATGGTGAAACAGGACTGTCCTGGCTGGAAAGACTGGCTGCCCATTTTCCCCGCTCGGTTTGGCTGAATCCTATCCCCCAAAAAACCTGGACTTATGCCTGGGGGAATGAAACAATTAAAGCAATCAGTAAGGTATTTCCAATGTTTGAGCTAACCGTGGAAGGGTTGGGGCAGGCCATGAAAAAACTTAAAGTTCGCCGCTAAGCAATGAAAAGAATTAAAATGAAGCTGGTTATTTTATTTTTTTTTATTTTAGTGTTTCCCCTTTTTTTAGAGGCCAACACCACTCAAGCTCCGAATATTGATGGTGAAGCGGCTGTATTAATGGATGCCCATAATAAGCAAGTACTCTACCAAAAAAATATGCACCGCTTAATGTATCCGGCCAGCACCACAAAAATATTAACGGCTGCGGTAGCGCTAGAAAAAGGTAAGCTTGACGATACAGTTAGCATACCGCGGGCAGCCTGCTTGCAAAACGGCTCGTCTATTGGCCTGCAGGAAGGGGAACAAATATCCTTAAGTGACCTCTTATACGCTTTAATGTTAGCCTCGGGCAATGATGCCGCCACAGCCCTGGCTATGCATATCGCTAAGTCAGAAGTTGAATTTGCCGCCTTAATGAACGAATGGTCGCGCTCGTGCGGAGCCAAAGAAAGTAATTTTGTCAATCCTAACGGTTTACCCGATCCTCTACACTACACTACCGCTTACGACTTAGCTCTTATTACGCAAAAAATTATGCAAAATCCCATTTTTCGGCAAATAGTAGACAGTCGACTGGCGGTAATTCAAAGACCCCTAGCTGACCGCAGTAAAGGACCGCCGCAGGAACATTTATGGAATCATAACCGGTTGTTGTCTCTTTACCCTGGAGCAATCGGGGTTAAAACGGGATATACGGTGGAAGCAGGCCAATGTATTGTGGCTCAAGCCAAACGCGGGGATAAGGAGTTAATCGCGGTAGTTTTAAAAAGCCAGGGTTCGAATATTAACCGTGACGCCATGAATTTATTGGACTACGGTTTTAATAATTTTGTAATTACCCCGGTAGTAACAAAAGGAGCAAAAATATCCTCTTTGAAAGTGCGGCAAGGAAAAAGGGAAGTAAATTTAGTAGCTAAAAATTCTTTTTATCTTAATTTTCCGGCCGGGCAAAATAAGAATTTACCTGATCAACCCTTTAGCCGCCGGGTTGTCTTAAACGAAAAACTTTGCGCGCCTCTCCCCAAAGGCAAAAAGGGAGGAGAATTAATCTTCCTTCAGGAAGGGCTGGAATTAGGCCGGGTAAATTTGATAACCGACCGGCCAGTAGAAAAAAAATATCCTTTGTGGTTGGGGTGGTTGGCTTTGCCGGTATCATTCTTAATTTTTATACGCTTTTATGTTCGCGTAAAACAAAGACGGGCGCGAAAAAATTATATCTTCCGTAATTACCCGGTTAAAAGAAATAGGCGTTAATTTTTTGAATGAAGTAGGGGGTAAAAATGATGAACAAATCACCACAATTTATTCCGGATTGCTTGGCCACGGGGATAGGGAGCTTGCCTTTTGACCAGCCCCAGACTGCTTTAAATCTTATCCTGGAATCGTTTCCCCGGGTTCCCCACTGGCCGCAACTTCCCCGGCGCGGCAGTCAAGAAGGTTTTGTATTTCAATTTTTAAATCCGCTGGTCCAAACCGGTCTTTTGGAACTAAAAGCAAACCAGGCTTTTTTTACCAATGAACACCCTGCCTGGCCGGAACGTTTAACGGAATTTTACCGTCTTTACCTGGCTGGTGAGTCTGGGGAGCAAGAGGCGCTTAAAATTTTCTCCATTCCGCCTAGTGCGGCCGCCGGATTTTATGCCTTCATAGAAACAATAAAAGAAACAGGAACCGGCCAGTCTCTTTATTTTAAGGGGCAATTGGCGGGACCGGTTACTCTTGGGTTGCAGGTTAAAGATGCCAATGGAAACCTGGCTTATTATGACGCGCAACTTCGCGATATTTTGGTCAAGACCCTGGCGTTGCACGCCCGCTGGCAGACAAGTCAGCTAATGAGCCTGGGCCGGCCGGCCGTAATTTTTATAGACGAACCCGCAATTAGTATTTACGGCCAATCCGGTTACATCACCGTTACTAAAGAAATGATTAAAAATGACCTGACCGAAATTATTCAAGCTATAAATACCGCCGGAGGGAGAACGGGGGTTCATTCTTGCGCCGCCCTTGACTGGACTATTTTATTTGAAACCCACCCGGATATTGTTAATTTAGATGCATACAATTACGGCCATTCTTTGCTTCCTTACGCCAAAGAATTAAAAGACTTTTTAGCCCGGGGCGGCGTAATAGCCTGGGGAATTACCCCCACTTCTGAAAAAGCCTTTACCGAAAACACGGCCACTTTAACCGTAAAATTACAGACCCTCTGGTCCGAGCTAACCGCAAAAGGAGCTAACCAGGAAGTTTTAAAAAAGCAGGCTATGATTACGCCGGCCTGCGGCGCCGGTTTACTTGAGCCGGCTCTGGCCCAGCACATATACCGCTTGACCCGCTTGACCGCCGGGCATATTAAAGGATAAAGGTAACTACTTAGGTAGGCACAAAGGAGCAAAGGCACAGAGGCACAAAGAAAAATGAAAACATATAGAGATCTGCAAGTCTGGCAAAAATCAATGACTTTAGTTACTAAAATATATAAGATTTTTAAAGGGTTTCCCAAGGATGAAGCTTACGGATTAACTTCTTATATGAGGCATTGCGCGATTTAAATTCCCAGCAATATGGCGGAAGGTTATGGTCGAAACTCTACCTTTGTGCCTTTGTGCCTTTGCCTCTATGAACCTAAGTATTTACGAATAAAGGAAGTTTTATCTTGATACCTGATTATCACATACACACCTGGCGTTGCGGTCACGCCGCAGGTCAAATGGAAGAATATCTCGAGACAGCCCGGCAAAAAGGCTTAACCGAAGTAGGTTTTGCCGACCATATACCCATGTACTGGCTTTTACCGGAACAACGGGACTCCTCTTTAGCCATGCGGGAGGAAGAATTAGCGCTTTATCTGGCTGAAATAAGCCGGCTGCAGGCTGAAAATCCGGATATGACGCTTAAAGTTGGCCTGGAAGTAGACTACATCCCAGGACGGGAAAAAGAATTGGCGCGTTTTTTAGGTAAATATGCCTTTGATTATCTTATTGGTGCCGTTCATTATCTGAATGGTTGGGGCTTTGATCAGGCAGCCCAGCAGGCCGCTTATGCCAATAAAGACCCTATTGCTGTTTACCACCGGTATTTTAGCCTGCTTAAAGAGGCCGCTTTATCCGGTTTTTTTGACATTATGGCCCACCCAGATTTAATTAAAAAGTTTAATTATCGCCTGGCTGAAGAACCCGGCTCATTATATCTGGAAACGGCAAAGGCTTTTGCTCAAGCCGGTGTTTGCGTGGAAGTAAACACGGCCGGTTTGCGCGTTCCGGCGCGCGAGATTTACCCCAGCTTAAGTTTTTTAAAGGTTTGCCGGCTGTGTGGAGTTCCCGCCACCGTCGGTTCGGACGCACACCGGCCAGATCAGGTAGGATATGGATTTAAAGAAGCCGTCCGGCACTTAAAGCTGGCGGGTTATCATGAAGTTGCGCTGTATTCCAGGCGTTACCGATACACCCATAATATTGTAGGCACAGAGGGGCAAAGGCACAGAGGTCCAAAGGGAAATGAAAACATATAGAGATCTGCAAATCTGGCAAAAAAACTTTGTACCTTTGCCCCTCTGAACCTATGAATCTGAGTAGTTACGAAAAATATAAAATAGGTAAATATTTACGGTAAAAAAAGTCAGAAAATAAATCTGGCTTTTTTTAATTTTAAGCAGGAATTTTTTTTACCAGCTAGAATTTATTAAGTGGGGTATAGTGGTGTAAAGTGGTAGATGGGGACAAAAGGAGCTAATACGGTGTTTATTGGTGAATACCAGCATACCATTGATTGCAAGGGAAGGCTTATTATACCTACCTATTTTCGGGAAGGCTTAACAGAGAAATTTATTTTAACTAAAGGCCTGGATAACTGCCTTTTTGCATACCCACCTTCTGAATGGATAGCCCTGGAAAACAAAATGCGTGCTTTACCCTTAAATAAAGCTGATGCCCGTGCCTTTATCCGTTTCTGCTTTGCCGGAGCCTGTGAATGCAGCTTTGACCGCCAGGGAAGAATATTAATTCCCGCTAATCTTCGTAATTATGCCGGGCTAGAAAGGGAAATAACGGTTACGGGCGCATCAATGCACGTGGAAATATGGGCCAAAGAGCGTTGGGATATTTACACCGCAGAAGTAACTAATAAAATAACTCAACTGGCGGAAAGCTTAATGGAATTTTAGTTTTTTAAAATTAAAGTTTGACAAGGGTTAGGTTAATGGAAGCAAATTATAATCAGGATTATTTACACCAACCAGTTCTTTTAAAAGAAGTCTTGAGCGGCTTAAATTTAAAACCCGGGGGAATATACGTTGACTGCACCGTAGGTACAGGGGGGCACAGCTTGGAGATCCTGCAGTCTTGCGGGCATGGGGCCAAGCTGGTTGGTCTTGACCAGGATACTTACGCCTTAGACGTAGCCAAACAACGCCTGTCTTTTTACATAAAACAGGTAATCTTAGTCCAGGAAAACTACGTTAATTTGGCACGGGTTCTAAAAAGATTAAGAATTAGTGAGGTAGACGGCATACTTTTTGATTTGGGCGTCAGTTCGCTCCAACTGGATGACCCTCAGCGCGGTTTTAGCTACCGGTACGAAGGGCCGCTAGATATGCGGATGAACCCAGATAAATTAGTAACAGCGGCAAACCTGGTTAATAAACTTTCGGAAAAAGAACTGGCCACAATTATTTCCCGTTTTGGCGAGGAACGCTGGGCGAGACGGGTAGCTGTTTTTATTGTTCAGGAAAGAAAACGCCAACCCATCGAAACAACCACTCAACTGGTAGAAATTATTAAAAAAGCTATTCCTGCCTCAGCCAGACGAACGGGTAAACACCCGGCTAAGCGTACCTTTCAAGCTTTACGTATTGCCCTTAACAATGAACTGGAAAACTTAGCGCAGGTATTGCCAGAAGCAGTTAATTTGTTAAAACCGGGAGGGCGTCTTTGCGTGCTTTCCTATCATTCCTTAGAAGACCGTCTGGTTAAAAACACTTTTAAGGATTTAGCGGCTTCTTGCAAGTGCCCCCCTGAAATTCCCCTTTGTGTATGCGACAAGACCGCTTTAATTAAACAAATCACGCCGCAACCAATTATCCCGTCACCAGAAGAAATTTTTCGCAATCCCCGCTCCCGAAGCGCCCGCTTAAGAATTGCTGAAAAACTACCCCTGTTCTAAAAAGGAAGGAGGAGGCATAAATTTTAACTAAGGCCCAAAAACATGTATTTAGGCAAGAATTACCGGAAAGTAATAACCAGTTAATTAATCGAACCAGACGTTATATTTTACCAACTAAAAAGTTGTTAACTTACGCCGGTTTAATTTTTGCGGGATTTTGTTTAGGACTGCTTACTATTTTCTTTTACACCCAGGTGCAGGCCACAAACTACCAGATTTATTGTTTAAAGGAAAACCTAGCGGCCTTAGATATGGAAACGCAAGAACTTTCGGGGAAACTAGCCCGCTTATCCTCCCTGGAAAAGGTAGAAGCAGCAGCCACAACCAGGCTGGGAATGGTTCCCGCCGATTACAGCAATGTTTTATTAGTTAAGGTGCCGGTGGAAAAAAAGGAGTCTGTGGCCACCGAAAAAGAAAATTTACCGGATAGAACAACTAGACCAAACTATAAACAGGCCCAAAACTGGTTAATTCAGGCCTTTGTAAATTTAGTCAATCGTACCTGATCAAAATACCGCGTCAACAAATGGTAGGAAGTGAAAGTAGGTGCACCATCTCCACCTGCTTGGGCAAAAAAGATTGACCTGGCTTATTATGCTCGCTAGCCTGGCTTTAATTTGCTTAACCAGCCGGCTGGCTTGGATTCAGTTTATTAAAAGTGATGTCTTGCAAAAAAAGGCCTTAGAGGTGCGCCTACGGAATGTTCCGGTAGCCGCCGGACGAGGCAATATTTATGACCGGCAGGGCCGGATTGTGGTAACTAACACCAGTACTGATTCCCTGTACGTTGTTCCTTTTATGGTAAAAGACCCGGGGGAAACAGCTAAACTTTTATCGCCCTTAATAAATATAGAAGCAGCCGAACTTTTCCAGAGGCTAACGCGCCCTACCTGTTTTGAATGGATAAAACGTAAGTTAGCGGAACAAACAGCGCAACAAATAAAAGCTTTATCGCTACCAGGTGTTTTTTTGGTTACGGAAAGCAAACGCTACTATCCATATCGTGATTTGGCAGCCCATCTTTTTGGCTTTACCGGGGTAGACAATCAAGGGCTAATTGGTCTTGAAAATAGTTTTGACCGCGAGCTTCAGGGAAAACTTGGCAGGATAGTCATCGAGCAAGATGCGGCCGGCCGGGAACTGCCGGAGCCAATTCATAAATTTTTTCCGCCCCAACAAGGAAAAAACTTGACTTTAACCCTTGATGTCACCATCCAGCAATTTGTAGAGCGGGAGTTAAACTTAATCGTAGAAAAGTACAATCCCCGTTTAGCGGTAATTATAGTAATGAATCCAAAGACAGGTGAGATACTAGCTATGGGCAACCGTCCCTCCTTTGACCCTAACAACTGGTTAAATACTTCCCGCCAAATCTGGGACCGGAACCCGGCTATATGGTATAATTATGAACCGGGATCAACTTTTAAGGTAGTAACGACAAGCGCTGCTTTAGCCGAAAAAGCAGTTAAAATGGATGACCCTTTCTACTGCCCGGGCTACATTAAAGTAGCTGACCGTTATATTCACTGCTGGTTGGACGGAGGCCACGGCAGCCAAAAATTTGCCGAAGTAGTAATGCACTCCTGCAACCCGGGCTTTGTTGAGGTTGGTTTGCGCGTGGGCAAGGAAAGATTTTACCATTACCTTGAAAAATTTGGCTTTGGCGTCCCCACGGGAATTGCGTTGCCGGGTGAAGCGGCAGGAATTGTAATTCCAAAAGATAAGGCCACTAACTTAAACATAGCCATTATGTCGCTGGGCCAATCTATTGCCGTTACCCCTATTCAGTTGCTCTCGGCTGTCAGTGCCATAGCCAACGGCGGAGTTTTGTACCGTCCCCAGATAGTAAAAAAAGTTCAGAACAGTTCAGAAAAAAACCTGGTTGAGTTTAAACCAAAGCCGGTTTGCCAGGTGCTCCCGCCGGAAGCAGCCCAAAAGACCGCGTCCCTGCTGGAGAAGGTTGTTCTTAAAGGCACGGGCAGAAACGCTTTCGTGGCTGGTTACCGGGTGGCCGGTAAAACCGGCACCGCCCAAGTGGTGGGAGAAGGTGGGGGTTACGTAAGCGGGCGGTATGTGGCCTCGTTTGCCGGCTTTGCCCCGGTAAATAATCCCTGCGTATCCGCTCTGGTAATGGTCGCCGAACCACAAGGGGGCCTTTATTACGGCAGCCAGGTTGCCGCTCCTGTTTTTGCCTCGGTAGTGCGTGACACTCTTCATTATTTACGGGTACCGGAAACACCGGGTCTAAAAAAGCCGGAACAGCCTTTTGTTTACGAAGAAGAAAAAAAGCCCGTAATTGTTCCCAACGTAGTTAATTACCCCTTGGAAGAAGGGACGAAAAAACTGCGGGAGGGTAATTTAAATTTTAAAACCCAAGGAGAAGGGAAGGTTATTTACGGTCAAATACCAGAAGCAGGGGCAGAAGTAATGAGCGGTACGGCGGTTATTTTAAACTTACAAAAACCAACCAAAGAACAAACAAAAGAACAGGTAACGGTACCGGATTTAGCAGGATTAAAGCTAACTGAGGTGGCTGATTTACTCGCCCGAATGGGCTTATTTTTAGAACGGTCAGGTATAGGATGGGCATATCACCAGAATATACCGGCGGGTAGCAAGGTGCCCCATGGTACGGTAATTTACGTAGAGTTTAGACCAGATTTAAAGAAGGACTTACTCCAAAAGGATAAGAACATACCCTCTTCCTTAAATATTACTACGGAAAAAGAATTTATCGAACACCCGTAATGGAAATACCTATAATAAAATTGAATAACGGTAAGACAAAAAAACTATAATATGGATATTAGAAGTATTATTGGTGGTTATTGTTAAATATTATTGGGGCTGATAGTTTTTTATAGACAGGAAATATGTTAAAATGTTATTTAAAGAATTACTAAGGGAACAAAAAATAATTTGCGGCCGCGGTAATTACGAAATCAATATCCGGGGTTTGGCTTACGACTCACGCCAGATAAAGCCGGGCTTTGTCTTTGTGGCTATTGAAGGCTTTAAAACTGACGGGCATAAGTTTATTCCCCAGGCAGTAGCTAACGGAGCGGCAGCCCTGGTAGGACAAAAAAAGATGGTTTATCCGGCCGGGGTAACCTGGGTTCAGGTACCGGACACCCGCCTTGCTTTAGCTCAAATGGCGGCCCGTTTTTATGAATACCCGGCACAAAAATTAAGGCTAATTGGGGTAACGGGGACCAACGGTAAAACCACTACTACAAATTTAATCACGGCCATTTACCGGGGCGCAGGAAAAAAGGTAGGTTTAATAGGAACAATTGCTCACTACATTGGGTCGCGCCCTGTAGCTGCCCGGCATACAACCCCGGAATCACTTGATTTGCAGCAGTTGCTAGCGGAAATGGCGGCCGAAAAAATAAATACCACGGTAATGGAGGTTAGCTCCCACGCTTTGGTTTTAAAACGCGTTGAGGAGTGTTTTTTTGATATAGGGGTATTTACCAATCTCACCCAGGAACACCTTGATTTTCACCAGCGTATGGACGATTACCTGGCGGCAAAGCAACACTTATTTGAAGTACTGGGGAAGGGAAATAAAAAGGGTGCGTGCTTTGCTGTCGTTAACCGCGACGACCATTACGCCGAACAAATAATTAAAGTAGCGCGGGTGCCGGTAATCACTTACGGGATAACTAAGCCGGCCCTTGTGCAGGCAAAAGAAATTCAAGTTTCACCTGCGGGGACATCCTTTGTAGTTGTCAGTCCCTGGGGAGAATCTTTGGTAAAACTAAAACTTACCGGCCTCTTTAACGTTTATAATGCTCTGGCTGCCTTGGCCGTAGGGGGAGGAGAAGGTTTTCCTCTGTCTCAAATAGTTTTAACTTTAGAAAAAATTTCTGGGGTGCGCGGCCGCTTTGAACTGGTAAACCAGGGCCAGGACTTTACGGTAGTGATTGACTACGCTCACACCCCTGACGGCTTGGAAAACCTGTTAAAAACGGCCCGGCAAATCTGCACCCGCCGCTTAATTACGGTATTTGGCTGCGGCGGCGACCGCGACCGGACCAAAAGACCGGTAATGGGCGAAATTGCCGCCCTTTACAGCGACCTGCCCGTAATTACCTCGGACAATCCCCGCACGGAAGACCCGGCGCAAATTATGGCGGCCATTGAAAAAGGGGTCTTAAAGGGGCTTAAAAAGGGTGACTACTTGGTTATCGCCGATAGAAGCGAGGCCATTCGTCAAGCCTTGGAGTTAGCCAAAAAAAATGACGTGGTGGTCATAGCCGGAAAAGGACACGAAGACTACCAGATAATTGGAACGCAAAAATACCCCTTTGACGACCGGCTAGAAGCAATTAAAAACTTAAAGGTTATGGGGTTTAAGCAAAAAGATGAAAATAATGACCATTGAAGAAATAGCCCGGGTTACCGGGGCAACTATTTTGCAGGGAGACCCCCGGTTAGAAATAAAAAACGTATCTATTGATACCCGGCATTTAATAAAGGGAAGTTTATTTTTTGCTTTAAAAGGAGAATGTTACGACGCCCATGATTTTTTAGGGCAAGCCGCGGCGGCCGGCGCGGTTGGCGCAGTCGTAGCCCGTCATCCGGGCTTTACTTTACCTTCTGACCTGGTCTTACTAAAGGTGCCCGACCCGAAAGAAGCCCTGCAAAAACTGGCCCGGCATAACCGCCAAAGCTGCCCAGCGCTTATTATTGGAATTACCGGCAGTACGGGAAAAACTGCCACCAAAGATATTTTAGCCACGCTCCTGGCTGAAAAATTAGTTACTTTAAAAACCAACGGCAATTTAAATAATGAAATTGGGCTGCCTTTAACTTTATTAGAGTTAAATACCTCCCACCAAGTAGGTGTATTAGAAATGGCCATGCGGGGACCGGGCGAAATTGATTTGCTCTGTCACCTGGCAAGCCCTGATGGGGCCATTATTACCAATATCGGCGTGGCTCACCTGGAACGCTTGGGTTCTCAAGACAACCTAGCCCGGGCAAAAGGAGAAATATTAGACCACATCCCCCCAAATGGTTTTGCTGTTCTTAACGGCGAAAGCCCTTACATTTACCGTGAAGCACGCCGGGCCCGGGGAAGGATTTTATTTTTTGCTCTCCGGGGAACAGCAGATATTTTAGCCTTTGACCTTAAAACCGTTGAAAAGGGCATCCGGTTTACCGTGCGCATAAATGACGTTGAGGCGACCGAGACAGAAGTATACCTACCTTTACCAGGAAGGCATAATGTCCTGAATGCCCTGGCGGCTATAGGGGCAGCTAAAATTTTAGGCTTTTCCTTAGCTGAAATTAAGGCCGGTTTAGCCAAAGTAACTTTAAGTAAAATGAGGTTAGAAATTAGCGAAAGAAACGGTCTTACCATTATTAACGATACTTATAACGCCAACCCGGATTCCGTACTGGCGGCCCTGGAAGTTTTAAATGAGGTGGCCGGGCAAAAACCCAAGATAGCCGTTTTAGGCGACATGCTGGAACTTGGTTCATACGCCTTCGAAGGTCACCGGAAAACAGGCGGGGCAATAGCCGCCTCAAATATCCAGTACCTGGTAACTGTTGGAGAACTGGCTTTGCAAATAGCCGCCGGGGCAAGTGCGGCCGGGATGCCAAAAAAAAACATTTTTACCTGCCGCGATAATGATGAAGCGGTAAGCTGCCTGCAAAAAATTTTAGTCCCGGGTGGGGTAATGTTAGTTAAAGGCTCGCGTTTACTAAAAATGGAGGATATTGTTAACAAAATTTAAATGATAACACGTACTTTATTTGAAGCCGGCATAGTATCATTTGCGATTACTATACTGCTTGGCCCAATAGCCATCCCTTTTTTGCGCCGCTTAAAATTTGGCCAAAAGGTGCGATCAGACGGCCCGGCGCGCCACTTATCCAAAACAGGTACCCCAACTATGGGAGGTCTGATTTTTTTGACCGGGATAGCCTTAAGTACTATATGGTTTGTTCCTTTTAATCCTGAGGCCATTTTAGTGTTGGGCCTTACCTTAGGTTTTGGTTTTATTGGTTTTCTTGATGACTTAATTAAGGTACACTGGCAAAGACCGGTAGGTTTAAGGGCCAGGGAAAAACTGGCGGGCCAAGTTGTCTTGAGTCTTTTAGCCGGAGCCCTGTTAGTTTTAACATTAAGCCATGGGACAGAAGTAATCGTTCCTTTTAGCGGCTTTTTTTCACCCGGAGGGGTAACGCTAGATTTAAATTTGGGGGTTTTTCTCGCCTTTACTGCTTTGGTAATTGTAGGAACGGCTAATGCGGTAAACCTTACTGACGGCTTGGACGGCCTGGCTGCAGGGGTAACCTTCATTGCCGCCTTTGCTTTCCTGTGTCTTGCCCTTTTAAAGGGGAAAGTTGAAGTTGCCCATACCATGGCTGCCTTTATGGGAGGATGCGCCGGTTTCTTATTTTTCAACCGTCACCCGGCTAAATTATTTATGGGAGACACGGGCTCGCTGGCTTTGGGCGGAGGGTTAGCTACGGCAGCGGTTATTACCCAAAGTGAACTTTTTTTAATTCTTATTGGCGGTGTTTTTGTTTTGGAAACTCTATCGGTAATTTTGCAGGTGATTTCTTTTCAGCTTTTTAAGCGCCGCATTTTCAGAATGAGCCCTTTGCACCACCACTTTGAGCTGGGCAACTGGAGTGAAAATAAGATTGTATTGTTTTTTTGCGGCCTGACCATAATCTTTTCCTTGCTGGGGCTGGTAGGCGGCTACAATATATGGTGGTAAGCTTATTCGAAGGCACAAAGGCACAAAGGTACAAAGTATTTAAACTTATTTAAACTTTGCCACTTTGCCACTTTGCCACTATTACTTAAATGGGGAGGTAATTTAAAATAGACAAAGTATTAGTAATCGGAGCAGGTAAAACAGGCCTGGCGGCAGCCTGGTTTTTAAACCGCAAAGGCATTGAGGTAGTGCTTACAGATAAACAAAACATTGCCCCGGATAAACTGGCTGCTTTAGAGGTCGTCGGTCGTCAGACGTCAGACGTCAGGGGGGACGCTGGCGTAAAGGTACATTTTCCTGACTATCCCTTAATTAAACCTGGCGATTATTCCCTGGTAGTAGTAAGTCCTGGAGTGCCGCTGGATATACCTCCGGTAGTTCAGGCTAAAAATTTGAATATCCCGGTGGTAAGCGAACTGGAACTGGCTTACTGGTACGCTTTAGCTCCTATTGTGGCTATTACCGGTACTAACGGTAAAACCACCACTACTACTATAGTGGGTGAAATTTGTAAAGACGCCGGTTTAAATACCCTGGTGGCGGGTAATATTGGCCTGCCGCTAATAAATGATATAGAAAACTACACCACCCACGATGTTGTAGTGGCGGAAGTAAGCAGTTTTCAATTAGAAACAACTGTCTTTTTCCGGCCCCAAGTAGCCGTTATCTTAAATATTTCACCTGATCACCTGGACCGGCATAAAAATTTAGCTAACTATACCGCCGCCAAAACAAAAATCTTTGAAAATCAAAGGACAGGTGATTTTACCGTTTTAAATTACGATGATCCTTATACCCGAAATCTGGCGAGTTATTCACCCGGAACAGTTATATTTTTTAGCCGTCAGCGTATTTTAGAAAAAGGGGTTTTTACGCAAAATGATTGGATTATCAGTAATCTTACCGGAAAAACAGAGCCCGTTTTACCGGTAAAAAAAATTCAATTGCCCGGTGCTCATAACCTGGAAAACGTCCTGGCCGCTGCGGCCAGCGCCTTGGTTTTAGGAATTGAGCCTTTGAAAGTAGCTAAAACTTTACGCCTCTTTAAAGGGGTAGCTCACCGCCTGGAATTTGTGGCTGAATTTAACGGGGTGCGCTATATAAACGATTCTAAAGGAACCAACCCGGAAGCTAGCATTAGAGCCCTGGAAGCATTCGCTGCCCCCATTATTTTACTGGCCGGCGGCAAAAACAAAGGGAATAGTTTTACTACTTTAGCGCAAAAGATTAAAGAAAATGTCCGGGTACTGATTACCCTGGGGGAATGTGCCGGTGAACTGGAGAAAGAAGCTAAACAGGCCGGGGTGGCTAAGGTAATACGGGCGAATGATTTAAGGCAGGCAGTTTTTTCAGCCTACCAACTGGCCCAACCAGGAGAAGTGGTTTTATTATCTCCGGCTTGCGCCAGTTGGGATATGTTTTGCGACTACGTGGAAAGAGGCAACCTATTTCGAAAAACTGTCCTGGAACTTTCCGCTTCGAGCAGGCAAGATGCCTACCCTACTAAACAATTATAATTTTTTTGGAGTCAAAGGTATTATGCGGCATATAAAACAATCACCTGATTTTATTCTTTTTCTTACCGTGCTTATACTGTTAAGTATAGGAATTGTTATGGTATTTAGTGCCAGTTGTTATTACGCTATGTTCCCTCCTTTTAATAATCCCTACTACTTTTTTACCCGCCAACTGATATATGCCGGTATAGGTTTGTTTGCCCTATTTTTTTTCTGGCACTATGATTACCAGCACCTTAAAAAATGGGCCGGTTGCTTATTAATTACCGCCCTCATTCTTTTGACGGCTGTCTTAATTCCCGGCCTTGGGGTGGAAAAACTCGGCGCCCAGCGCTGGTTAAAAATAGGATCTTTAAGTTTTCAACCGTCTGAATTGGCCAAACTTTGTTTGGTAATTTTTACGGCTTACGGCTTATCACGTTACCCGGAAAAGGTGTTTAATTTTTGGCGGGGAATTTTTCCTTACCTATTAATTTTGGGTCTTGCCGCCGGCTTAATTCTGAAGCAGCCTGATTTAGGCACCACCGTAACCCTGGCCGGAACAATCTTTATTATACTCTTTGTGGCGGGAGCAAGGATTAAACACCTGGCGGCCCTGGCCACCTTGGGAATAGGAGCAGTTGCGCTGGCTATATGGCAGGAGCCGTACCGGTTGAAACGTTTTCTTGCCTTTTTAAATCCCGAAAAAGACCCGGCCGGCAGCGGTTGGCATATCTTAAATTCCTTATTATCTTTAGGCTCAGGAGGACTTTTGGGTACCGGCTTAGGTCAGGGGCGGCATTCCAAGTTCCTTTATCTGCCCATCAGGGAAGCAGATTTCATTTTTGCGGTAATTGGCGAGGAATTAGGCTTTATTGGCGCTTGTTTGGTTATTATCTTATTTCTTATTTTTATCTGGCGCGGTTTTAGAATTGCCATTACTTCTCCCGACCCCTTTGGCAGCTTGCTGGCCGCGGGTATTGTTGGTGGTATTGCCATCCAGACAATTATAAACATTGGGGTAGTAACCAGCACCCTGCCTATTACGGGCATTACCCTTCCCTTTATCAGTTTTGGCGGCACCTCGCTGGTTTTTACGTTGGCCGGGGTAGGAATTTTACTTAATATTTCCCGGCATACAAGGAGAGTTTAAATAATTTGAAAACACGATTTATTGTCAGCGGCACCGGCACAGGGGGTCATATTTACCCTGCCCTGGCCATAGCTAAAGGCTTAAAAGAAAAATATCCGGGTTCAGAGATTCTCTTTGTGGGGGGTAGTTACGGTCTGGAAAGCAAGCTGGTTCCTCAAGCCGGTTTTCAATTAAAAACTATTTCCGCCGCTGGTTTTAAACGTAAATTTACGCTGCAGAATTTAACTGTCCTGGGAAAAGCAATTATATCACTCGGTAGGGCCTGGCAAATTATGCGCCAATTTCAACCCCAGGCAGTTGTGGGTACAGGAGGCTATGTATGTGGTCCGGTAATCTTGGCCGCAATGTTATGCGGTATTCCCACCCTTATCCACGAACAAAATGCCTATCCTGGCCTGACCAACCGCATATTAGCTTATTTTGCCCGGGGAATTGCCGTAACCTTTGCGGATTCAAAAAAATATTTCCCCCGCGCTAAGTGGCTTAAGGTAACCGGTTTACCCGTCCGTTCAGAACTGGTAAATACGCAAGTCCAACCGGAAAAGGCGCGCCAACTTTTAAATCTGCCCGTTAAAAAACGGCTGATTTTATCCTTTGGAGGAAGTCAAGGGGCCCAAAGTATTAACCGGGCTATGTTACAATTGTTAAAGATTCTTTTAGCCGATAAAGAGAAGCATTTTTTACACGTTACGGGCCCCAGTCAATACGAAGATTTTGTAATTCAAGCCCGGTCCTTAGGATTAAAAATGACGAATAATGGCAATATTACCATTGTACCTTATCTTAATGAAATGCCCTTGGCCATGACGGCAGCAGATTTAGCTGTTTGCCGGGCTGGAGCGTCTACCCTGGCTGAATTAACGGCGGCAGGTTTACCGGCTATTTTAATCCCTTATCCGTACGCCGCAGGCAACCACCAGGAGCATAACGCCCGCTCCATAGTTAATCAGGGGGCCGCACTTTTAGTCCGGGAACAAGAATTAAGCGGAGCAAAGCTGGCGGAAATAATAGGAACGCTTTTTAATTCCCCAGATATTCTTAGCTCCATGGCTTGGAGCAGTAAAAAAATTGGCCGGCCTCAAGCCTTGGCTGATATACTAGAAATGATTGCGACCTTTATTTAATTATTACGGACAAGCTCATAATATTACGATTTTAACTTTGTTAACACCTGGTTTGAAAACAACATAGGATATAGAGGTTAAAACAAAAGGAGAGGAAAAATATTGCCGGCAAAATTTGAACCCCTCAGACACGGCAAAAATCTGGTGCACTTTATTGGTATTGGAGGTACCGGAATGAGCGGGTTGGCTAAAATCTTACTGGAGTTAGGCTTTCCGGTATCCGGCTCAGATTTAGTAGCCACTCCGGTTACCAGGCGGCTGGAAACTTTAGGCGCCACCTGCTACATCGGGCATGAGGCAAAAAATGTGACTAGCCCAAGTTTAGTGGTAGTATCATCAGCCATTAAGCCTGATAATCCTGAACTCAAAACGGCGCAAAAAAGGAAGCTCCCGGTGATCCACCGCAGTGAATTACTGGCCTACCTGATGGAAAAACAAAAAGGTATTGCTGTAGCCGGTACGCACGGCAAGACCACCACCACTTCTATGTTAGCCCTGGTTTTGGAGAAAAATGGTCTTGATCCTACCGTGGTGGTAGGAGGGGAATTAAGCGACCTTGGAAGCAACGCCAAATTAGGGCAAGGCAATTACTTAGTTACCGAAGCTGATGAAAGTGATGGTTCTTTCTTAAAACTAAAACCTGTCGCTTCCATAATTACCAATATTGAAGATGATCATCTTGATTATTACGGAAATATAGACAAAATAAAGGATAGCTTTAGCGAATTTATCTCCCGTACTACAGATACTGCATTTGTATGTCTGAATGACCCCCAAATAATTGAAGTTATAAAGAGCTGTAAACTACCTCTGGTCACATACGCCATTAATAATCAAAAGGCTGATTATGTCTTGAAGAACGTTCACTTGATCCCTAAAGGTTCACAGGGAGAGGTTTTTTACCACGGTCATTCGCTGGGTTTACTTGAACTGGCTATTCCCGGACAACATAATCTGCTAAATGCTTTAGCCGCCCTGGCTGCAGCACGTTGGGTTGGCCTTGATTTTGAACGGATTGCCCTGGCCTTGCGCTATTTTTTGGGGGTGGGACGGCGCTTTCAGTTGCTTGGTGAGGTAAGGGGAGTAAAAGTAGTGGACGATTATGCGCATCATCCCAGTGAAATTAAAGCAATTCTGCAAGCTGCCAGGCAAATAAGGCCCCAAAGGATAATCAGCGTATTTCAACCTCATCGTTACACCCGGACCTTGTTACTGCATGAACATTTTGGTTCTGCTTTTAAGCAAAGCGATTTAGTTATTATAAGCGATATTTACAGCGCGGGTGAAGCCTGCTTAAACGGGGTAAACGCCCAGTTAATTGTTAAAGCCATTTTACGGCAAGGCAATAAAGAAGTAAAATATATCGCGGACAAGAAAGAAATTGTCCCTTATTTAGCCAGAATAATCAGACCAGGGGATCTGGTGATGACTATCGGCGCCGGCGATATTTGGACTGTTGGTGAGGCTTTGGTAAAAAAATTAGGGGAGAAGCAACGTGAGCGCAAGTAATAGCTTAAGCAGGGACGATTCTTGCTTGCCTAACCAGGGGTTTAAAGCCGTCTATAAAGATTTAAAGCAGCTTTTGCCTAACCAGGTGCGCTTACAAGAACCAATGTTCCAACATACTACTTTTCGTATTGGCGGACCGGCGGATATTTTTATTGAGCCCCATACAATGGCCGCTTTAAGGGAAGCAATTTTTTACGCTAAAATCAGAAATATCCCTGTCTTTGTTATGGGGGCCGGTTCTAACATACTGGTCCGTGACGGTGGAATAAGGGGTATAGTGGTAAAAATAGGTCGTCACCTGGCCAGGATTAAAATAGACGGCGTTACGGTTACGGCAGAAGCCGGAACAACCCTGCCACACTTAGCCCTAACCTGCTGTCAAGCCAACCTGGCCGGTTTTGAGTTTGCCGTCGGCATCCCTGGAACAGTGGGAGGAGCAGTCGTAATGAATGCCGGGGCCGAAGGTCGCGCCATGAGTGACGTAGTGCAGGAAGTCCTGGTTCTTGGCTCAAAAGACTGTTTTGACCGGCGAAAAAAAGAGGATTTAGGATTTGGCTACCGGAGCAGCAATTTATTAGACCATAACCAGGTGGTGGTAGAAGTAGTTTGCCAGGGAACACCAGACCAAAAGGAGCACATTCAGGAAAGGCAAAAAAAACATCTCCACCGCCGGCAGAATACCCAACCGCTTATGTACTCTATCGCCGGCAGTGTTTTTAAAAATCCTCCCGGTTTTGCCGCCGGCTACTTAATTGAACAGGCAGGAGCAAAGGGACGGCAAATTGGAGCAGCTAAAGTATCGTTAAAACACGCTAATTTTATTATTAACTTGGGGGGAGCGCGGGCCAAAGAGGTGCAAGACCTTATATCACAGGTTCAAGAAATGGTCGCCCAACGCTTTGGTATCCAATTGGCCTTAGAGATTCAAATAGTCGGGGAGGATTAAAGACAACCCAGTTAAGAGGTGAAATAAAATGGCCAAATTTATAATTACCGGAGGTAACCGCCTAAAAGGAACTATAACCGTAAACGGTAGTAAAAATGCTACCTTACCTATATTAGCCGCCAGCATTCTAGCCGCTGGGGAGTGTATTATTCACGAAGTGCCGCACCTGCAGGACATTACTACCATGAGCAATGTACTGGAAGGCCTGGGAGCACGAGTCAAACGGGAAGGAACTACTTTAACTATAAATACCCGTGATATTTATAGTTGGGAAGTAGGAGATAGTTTAATGCGCCGGATGCGGGCTTCCAACCTGGTATTAGGCCCTCTGCTGGGACGCTTTAAGCAGGTAAAAATTTCTTACCCCGGAGGCTGTAATATTGGTTCCCGGCCCATGGACTTACATCTAAAAGGATTAAGGGCCTTGGGGGCCGACATAAACGAAAAGTACGGCTATATTAACGTGAAGGCCGAAAACTTAAAGGGAACCGAAATACACCTGGACGTACCCAGTGTCGGCGCGACAGAAAATATTATGATGACGGCGGTAATGACCAAAGGAGTAACTATAATTAGAAGCGCCGCCAGGGAACCAGAAATAGTTGATTTACAGAATTTTCTTAACTGCCTGGGAGCCAAAATCAGAGGGGCCGGAACAAGTTTAATTAAAGTTGAAGGAGTAACGAGCCTGCATAAGGCCGAACATACCGTTATTCCCGACCGTATTGAGGCAGGTACATATTTAATTGGGACGGCAATTACCGGCGGAGACGTTACGGTAACCAACGTTATTCCGGAACACCTGGAATCACTACTGGCCAAGTTAAAAGAAATAGGGGTTAAGGTTGAGGTTAAAGATGAGGCCATAAATATTAGCTCAACCGGCTGCTTTAAAGCTACCAACATTAAAACAATGCCTTACCCTGGTTTTCACACGGACCTGCAGCCCCAAATGATGGCTTTGCTAACCCTGGCCCAGGGAACCAGTGTAATCACCGAAACAATCTTTGAAAACCGCTACCAGCACGTTAGTGAGTTAAGACGCCTGGGGGCTGAAATTACCGTGGAAGGGCAAACCGCCATCATTAGAGGGGTAAAAAGATTAAGCGGGGCACCCGTAGAAGCAACTGATTTAAGGGCTGGGGCAGCTTTATTATTGGCCGCTTTAGTCGCGGAAAACAATACGGTCATTAAAGGAGTAGAACACATTGACCGCGGCTATGAACAAATAGAAGATAAATACAATGCTTTAGGAGCTAACATTAAACGTGTTTAAAGTTAAAATTTTTTTAACTTTATCTGGGACAAGTATTGTTTTGCTTTATTTTTTAAAAAATATATGGTATGGTATAAATTGCTTATGGATAAAACTTGATTTAAATACCAGATGACCGGATGAGTGAGGTTTTCAAGAAACAAAATATTAAAAAATTTAAGTTAAACGTGGGAGAAAGCATATTTTTTATTTTCCTGGTTATCCTGGCGGCTTATATTTTCTGGCGGTCATCTTTATTTGAAGTTAAGGAAATTTTAGTCCAGGGCAACCATTCTTTTACCGCCGCCGAGATTGTGGCTTTATCCCGGCTTAATGAGGGGACAAATATTTTTAAAGTTAATTTATCCCAGGCAGGTGAAAGAATTATGGACCTGCCGTTGGTTAAAGAAGTACATCTAACCCGTAAATTTCCTTCCCAAATAATTATAGAAATAAAAGAACGCTGCCCGGTGGCCTTGGTCCCGGTAAAGGGTGGTTTTGCGGAAGTAGATCCGGAAGGGGTATATTTAAGGCCGGGCAAAATAAGCGCTTCAGGGCTGCCGGTAATAACGGTAACCAAAGAAACAATACCTGATGGTAGGTCAATCAGTGGCACAGGCTTCCAGCCTGTGGTTGACAGTAAGCCGGCCCAGGCTATTAAACCAGGTCAGGTTTTTGACTTTCCCGGGTTAAAAATTGCTTTAAAAGTTATTACCGCCCTGCCCCACGATTTAACAACCAGTCTTTCCGAAGTTTATGTGGACAAACAAGGACAGATATTCCTTTACCACTTAAGCGGGGTGGAATGTCGCTTGGGTCGAGCGACAAACATAGCCCGGAAGGGGATAATTCTTAACCAACTTTTTAGCCAGCTTATAAATACACACCAGCTTGAATATATTGATATTTCCATTACTGGTTCACCGGTGGTAAAATATAAGGATGGAAAATAAAGCTATATTTAAAAATAAAAGTATTTACTTTATAATGGCTTTTATTGCGCTAAGCCTGGGTTTTATTTTTGCCTTGCAGTTTCGCACCAACACCATGGCTAAACAAAGTCCTCCCATACAGCAAACGCAAGAATTGGCAGCGCGTTTAAAAACTGTCCGGGAGGAGAATGAGGCCTTGCAAAACCGGGTAGATAAGTTACGCCGGCAACTGGACCAGGTTACCGGTAGCTTTCACCTAACCACCCTGCACCAAGAGTTAAGTAAAACCCGTATTGCGGCTGGAATGACGGCATTAACCGGCCCTGGGATAGAAGTTACCCTTAGTGACAGCAACAAAAAAATTCAGCCCGGTGAAAATCCCAATCTTTATGTCCTGCACGATGAAGATATTTTAAAGGCTATTAATGAATTAAAGGCGGCCGGCGCAGAAGCTATAGCCATTAACAGTCAGCGTCTTTTGGCCACCAGTGAGATTCGCTGCCTTGGTCCCACCGTGCTTACTAATAAAAATCAACGGCTTACCCCTCCCTTTGTAATCACGGCCATTGGTAATTCCGATAATTTAGTTAATGCTTTGCAGATGCGCGGGGGAGTGGTGGACCAGCTTCGTTTTTGGGAGATTCAAGTAACGATTAAATCTATGCCCAATATTACCGTACCGGCTTATACCGGCCTAAAAAAAGGAAACAATTAAAGAGGCGGAAATATTATGAATCGAAAAATATACCTTTCTGTTTTTTTAGTGGCCTTAATTATAGGTTTAATGGTGGCCTTACAATTCCGCACCACCAGTTCTATAGAGCAAGGCGTTCCCTTTGGCCGGTCGCAAGAATTATCCGTTGAATTAAATCAGTTAAATGCAGAGAAAAAACAACTGGAGGCGGAAGTTGAAGATTTAATCCAAAAAATTCAGCAAACCACCAAAGGACAGGCTGAGGCAAAAGAGGTTTTGGCGGGAGAATTAAAAAAAGCCAGGTTAGATGCTGGTCTGGTTGCGGTATCGGGGCCAGGTATTGAAATAACCCTGGATAATCCTTCAGCCGGACAAAACAAAGATCCGGGGGATACCATGTTTGTTATCCGGGATGAGGATTTACTACGCTTGGTAAACGAACTAAACGGGGCCGGGGCAGAAGCAGTGTCAATTAACGGACAAAGAATTATGGCTACCAGTGAAATCCGTTGGGCCGCTCCTTTTATTAACGTTAATTTAACCAGAATAGCTCCGCCTTACCATATTCTGGCCATTGGCGCACCCAAAAATTTAACCAGTGCTTTAGAAATATCCGGTGGACTGGCTGAATACTTGCAAAGCCTTGGCGCGCAGGCAAGAATTCAGCCTTACGAAAATATAACCGTTCCTGGTTATACCGCCCCAATTGAATTTCGCTATGCCAAATCAATAAAAGGAGAGTAGTAGATAAAGTGGGGATATTATCCTGGGTAATAATTTTAGGAGGATTGGCCATCGGGGTATTGGTAGGCCTAAACGTTCCTTTTTTGATCCCCCAACTATACGCTAAATATTTATCGGTAGCGATCCTGGCCGCTCTTGATTCGGTTTTTGGGGGTATAAGAGCAACCATGGAAGACAGATACGACAACACCATTTTTCTGACGGGTTTTTTTAGCAACGCCTTGCTGGCTGCTGGTTTAGCTTTTATCGGGGAAAGACTAGGCATGGATTTATATCTGGCGGCCGTGGTTGCTTTTGGCGTTCGCCTTTTTCAAAACCTGGCCATTATACGGCGTCACTTACTTAAAAAATAAATTTCCTTTAAAAAAAGGAGAAACAATATAAATATTGAAATTAAAGCTTAAATCAGGGTACGCACAAAAAGCTTAAATTAATTTAACCAAAAGGGGGCTTAAACCATGCTTGATTTTGAACTTGAGGCGAAACAATTTGCCAATATAAAGGTTATTGGAGTAGGAGGAGGAGGCAATAACGCGGTTAACCGAATGATTATCAGCGGCCTAAAAGGAGTTGAATTTATTGCGGTAAATACTGACGCCCAGGCTTTACAATTAACCCAAACGTTAAATAAAGTTCAAATAGGGGCAAAATTAACCAAAGGATTAGGGGCCGGCGGTAATCCGGAAATTGGTCAAAAGGCGGCTGAAGAAAGCAAAGAGGAGCTTAACCAGATTCTAAAAGGGGCTGATATGGTCTTTGTAACCGCCGGGATGGGCGGAGGTACGGGAACCGGGGCGGCGCCGGTGATTGCGGAGGTAGCTAAAGAATTAGGGGTATTAACCGTTGGGGTGGTAACCAAGCCCTTTACTTTTGAGGGACGCAAACGGATGAATCAGGCGGAGACAGGAATTCAAAATCTCAAAGAAAAAGTAGATACTTTAATTACTATTCCTAATGACCGGTTATTACAGGTAATTGATAAACATACTTCTATCGTGGAAGCTTTTCGGATTGCCGACGATGTCTTACGGCAAGGAGTCCAGGGAATTTCTGATTTAATTGCGGTACCGGGGTTAATCAATTTGGACTTTGCCGATGTCAAAACCATCATGAAGGATACGGGTTCAGCGTTAATGGGGATTGGGGTGGCCAAGGGCGAAAACAGGGCCGCCGAAGCAGCCAAAGTAGCCATCTCCAGCCCGTTATTGGAGACCACAGTGGAAGGGGCCAAAGGGGTTTTATTAAATATTACGGGCGGGACCTCCCTAACCTTATTTGAAGTTAATGGTGCCGCAGAAATTATCTTCCAGGCGGCAGATCCGGAAGCAAATATTATTTTTGGGGCGGTAATTGAAGAAAACATGGAGGAAGAAGTCCGGGTTACGGTTATTGCCACGGGCTTTGACCAAAAAAGGGTAAAAAGAGAACGTATCTTACCCGAACTGGAAATAAAACCTTTTACCGACCATGAGGAACTGGATATTCCGGCCTTTTTACGCCGGCGCTATTAAAAATGATTCTTTTGTTTATAACTATTCAGGTAGGCACAGAGGGGCAAAGGCACAGAGGCACAAAGGAAAATGAAAACATATAAAGATCTGCAAGTCTGGCAAAAATCAATGACTTTAGTTATTGAAATATATAAGATTCTAAAGGGTTTCCCAGGGATGAAGCTTACGGATTAACTTTTCAAATTAGACGTAGCGCGATTTCAATTCCCAGCAACATAGCGGAAGGTTATGGTCGAAACTCTATTCAGGTAGGCACAGAGGAGCAAACAGTAGGGATTAGGATGTAGGGGCTAGGATGTAGGGGAAACGAAAACGTAGGGGCTAGCTAAATACTAAATACTAAAGAGATCTGCAAGTCTGGCAAAAAAACTTTGTGCCTGTGTGCCTTTGCCCCTCTGAACCTGAGTAGTTACCTTTTGTTTATAACTTAAGTTTTATAAAAGAACGTAAACGGTTTAAATCGTAACTGTAAATGCCACCGGCAAGATATAAAAAGATAGAATAACTTAGGACCCCAATTAGTAAAAGATTAATGGTTTTAAAATTAGCCGAACCAAAAAAAACAGGCAGCCAAAGTTTCGATTGCCAAATAACTAGGGCCATACCGGTTGAGGCCAAAAGGGGTTTAGCTACGCAGTAATTAAAATCAAGGGGTAAACGGATTAGTGTTTTTAAGTCGTAGTAGTTTAAACCGGCCAGAATAAAGTAGCTGATTAACATAGCCAAAACAGTTCCTTTTATCCCCAGTTGAGGCAACACCGTCAGATAATAAATACCGGTAATTTTAAAAGCTGAGGCAATTACCAGATTTTTAAGGGGGCGGGCGGCATATCCTAAGCCCTGTAAAATACCGGTAAGGGTCTGTTGGAGATATAAAAAGGGTCCTCCTAAAGCTAAAAGGCTTAAAATAGCTCCTGCTGCTTTGTAGCCGTAAAATAAAGCGCATAATTCATTAGACAACAGGTAAAATACAGCTACGGCGGGCAAACCCGTCAGCATGGTTACCCGTAAAGATTCTTCGATACGTGCTCGGATAAGATTATGGTCATTTTGAGCCGCAGCTTCACTTACGGCCGGAATCAAGGCAGTAGCCAGGGAAGCAGTAACAATGCTAGGTATATAAAGTAAGGACTCCGCAATACCGGTAAGCTGTCCAAAAGCAGCGGTAGCCTGAGAATGGGTTAAACCCGCCGTCTGGAGTCTGCCGGGGATAAGCAAAGCCTCTATAGCCGAAGATATAGTAGAAATAAAGCGAATAAAGGCTACGGGAATTGCGAGTTGAAAAATTTGCGTCAGCACGGTAAGAAGTTTTTCCGGTAAGAAAGGAATTGTTTTTTTAAAACGAGGTCGTTGGCGAACGTAAATGTACAGCATTAACATAAAACCCATAAATTCTCCGCAAACAATTCCTATCGCCAGCCCCATCACCGCGTATTCAACCCCGTAAGGTAGCATAAAATAAGCAATAATTAAGCCGCTGGTTACCCTGACTATCTGTTCCGCCACCTGAGTAACCGCGGTAGGGGTCATTTGTTGTAGCCCCTGAAAAAATCCCCGAAAAGCGGAGCACAAGGAAACGATGAGCAAAGCAGGGGTGAAACAAAAGAAGCTGTAGATAATTTTAGGATGGGCTAAAAAGTATTTTTGTAGCCAGGGCACGCTGATTATAAATAAAACGCTAAAAAACAAGCTGCTGAAAGTCAAGCAAATAAGAGAGATATATAAAACGCGGTAAGCTTCCCGCAAGTTATCCTTGGCCATCTTTTCGGCCACCAGTTTAGCAACAGCTACGGGGATACCGGCCGTAGCCAGAATTAAAACAAGGACATAAATGGGGTAAATCATATTAAATAATCCTACCCCTTCCGGTTGGATGAGACGGAGCATGATAATTTGGTAAATAAAACCAATAAAATGGTTAAAAAAACTAGCAAAAAGTAGTATTAAAGTGCCGCCTAGAAATGATTGCCGGGTCATGTTTAAGCCACCTCTTGTTATATTTATGATCTTTTACCAGTGCCTATGTGACTTATGTTTTTAAAACGGTTTTTTTTACGGTAGGGCAAGGATATTTAAAGCCAATGTAGAATTTATATAACTATAAAGGTTGTGACGAGTAAAAGCGTATAGAGAGCCAATTATCTGAAGGAGGCATAAATATATTGAAAAATTATCCCCGCGAAAAAATTCGTAATATTGGGGTGGTTGCACACGGGGGAGCGGGCAAAACCTCCCTGGTAGAGGCCATGCTTTATAACACGGGAGCAATTACCAGATTAGGCCGGGTAGAAGACGGGACGACCACGGCTGACTACCATCCCGAAGAAATTAACCGTAAGATAACCATTCATCTTAGTCTGGTGCCTTGTGAATGGCTGGACTGCAAACTTAATGTTTTAGATACCCCCGGCTACGCCGATTTTATAGGGGAAGTATACTCGGCTTTACGGGTAGTGGATACAGCCCTTTTTGTGGTTTCAGCGGTAGACGGCGTAGAAGTACAAACAGAGATTATATGGGAATACGCCGCCCGGGCCGGTTTACCGGCTCTGGTATTTGTAAACAAAATGGACCGGGAAAACGCTAATTTTTTTAACGTCCTGACTGAATTAAAAAATAAATTAAAGGCTAATTTTGCTCCCGTTCAGCTTCCGGTTGGCCAGGCTTTGGGCAGGCAGGATGCCCACCCTACTGATTTTGCCGGTATTGTTGATCTGATTACCCAAAAGGCCTATACATACCCGGATAACGGTATAAACCGCCAAGAAGTACCGGTGCCTGATGCTTTAAAGGAAGCAATGGCCAATTACCGCGAAAAGCTGGTTGAAGCAGCGGTAGAAACCGACGATGAATTAATGTTAAAGTATTTAGAAGGGGAAGAGTTAAGTAATGAAGAAATATTTTTGGGCTTAAAAAAAGGTATTGCCCAGGCTAAAGTGGTTCCAGTGCTGTGTGGTGCGGCCACTAAAAATATGGGGGTAACAAATTTAATGGATATTTTAGCTAATTATTACCCGGCTCCGGCTCCGGCTAATAATGCTCCCTTTTCGGCCCTGGTGTTTAAAACCTTAGCTGACCCTTACGTGGGAAAAATGAACTTTATCCGGGTTTATAAGGGAACGCTAAAAAACGATATGCTGGTTTACAACAGCACTAAAGAAAAAACAGAAAAAATTGGCCAAATCCTTTATGTCCGGGGTAAAAATTCAGTCCCCACGCCAGAGGTACCGGCAGGAGATATAGCCGTGTTGGTTAAGCTGCAGCACACTACCACTGCCGATACTCTTTGTGAAAAAGATAAGGGAGAAAAATTAGAAGGGATTACCTTCCCAAAACCAGCTCTTTCCGTGGCTATTTCCCCCAAAAGCAAAGGGGATGAAGATAAATTGGGTAATGCCTTAAGCAGGCTTTTAGAAGAAGATTTGACGGTACAAATTGAAAAAAACCTGGAAACCAAAGAAAACATCCTTACGGGGATGGGTGAGCTGCACCTGGAAATTATTCTAGAAAGATTGAAAAGAAAGTACGGCGTTGATGTTTCCATGGAACCGCCTAAAATACCTTACCGGGAAACAATTCGTAAGACCGTTACCATGGAAGGCAAGTATAAAAAACAAACTGGTGGCCATGGTCAATACGGGCATGTTTGGCTACGCTTGGAACCATCGGCGGAAGGCGAATTTGAATTTACCGAAGAAATTTTTGGAGGTGCGGTGCCCAGGCAATATATTCCGGGGGCAGAAAAAGGGGTCCGGGAATCTCTGGCCGAAGGAGTGCTGGTTGGTTATCCGGTTACAGGATTAAAAGTAATCTTGTACGACGGTTCCTATCACCCGGTAGACTCTTCCGAAATGGCCTTTAAAATTGCGGCGGCCATGGCTTTTAAAAAGGGGGTGCAAAATGCCGCCCCGGCACTGCTAGAACCAATCATGTACGTTGAAGTAACCGTACCGGAGAACTTTATGGGCGATGTAATTAGTGACTTAAACACTAAGCGCGGCCGCGTCTTGGGCATGGAATCGACAGGTAATAAAACAGTAGTCAAGGCAACGGCTCCGCTGGCCGAGTTAACGCATTACGCCATTGACTTAAAATCAATGACCCAGGGCAGAGGGTCCTTTGAAATGAAATTTAACAGCTATGAAGAGGTTCCGGCCCGCCTGGCGGAAGAAATAATTAAAAAAGCCAAAGAAAAAAAAGATGATTAAAGTTGGTATAATTGGCGCCACCGGTTACACGGGAGCAGAACTGGTGCGGCTGTTAAGACAGCATCCCCAGGTGGAGTTGGTGGCTTTAACCACCCAACAATACGTGGGTCTGCCCTTTACGGAAGTTTACCCCCACTTATCGGGTAAAGTAAACCTGGTGGGGGAAGAATTAAATATTCCTGCTTTGGTGGCCAAGTGCGAAGCAGTTTTTGTTTCCCTGCCCCATGGTCACGCGCTTCCCGTTGCCCAAGAGGTTATCCGTCAAGGGAAAAAAATGATTGATTTAGGGGCGGATATACGGTTAAAAGACCCGGCTGCTTACGCTAAATGGTACCAGGTTGATTTAGACCAATCTTTGGGCCGCACGATCACGGCGCGGTTGTTGGCGCAAGCCGTGTATGGCCTGCCTGAACTACACCGCCAGGAAATTAAGCAGGCTAAAACGGTGGCTAATCCTGGTTGTTACCCGACTAGTGCGCTTTTAGGTTTAGCTCCGCTTTTAAAAAATAAAATAATTGATCCAAACAGGATTATTATAGATGCCAAGTCGGGGGTATCCGGGGCGGGAAGAGGGGCCTCAATAAATACCCATTACTGTGAAGTAAATGAAAATATAAAAGCATACAGCGTAACCAATCACCGCCATACCCCGGAAATAGAGCAGGAATTAAGTCTTCTGGCGGGCGGGGAAATTAAAGTAACCTTTACCCCGCACCTGACCCCCATGACTAGGGGGATTCTTAGCACCATATACGCTCCCTTATCTGTTAACGCGTCTTCGCAGGAAATATTAAACTTATACCGTACTTTTTACCAGGGTGAGCATTTTATCCGGATTATGCCGCCGCACATCCTGCCCGGCACAAAAATGGTGGCCGGTTCTAATTATTGCGCTTTAGGAATAGTGGTTGACGAGCGTACAAACCAGGTTATAATTTTATCCGCTATAGATAATTTAATTAAAGGAGCTTCTGGTCAGGCCGTGCAAAATATGAATATAATGTTTGGCTTTCCGGAAACTACGGCTTTAGAAGAAGCAGGCGTTTACCCGTAAAAAAGTTTAAGAAGCTATTGAAGGAAGGAAAGGCTTTTGATTTATAGACCCGTTGCCGGCGGGGTTACCGCCCCTAAAGGATTTAAGGCCGCAGGTGTAGCCGCCGGAATTAAAGACCCTACCCGCAAGGAGTTGGCTTTAATTTACTCGGCTGTTCCGGCCGGCGCCGCAGGTCTGTTTACGGCCAACCGGGTAAAGGCGGCCCCTCTTTACGTTACCAAAGAGCACCTCAAAGACGGGCGCGCCCAGGCGGTGGTTATTAACAGTGGTAACGCCAACGCCTGCAACGGCAGCCAGGGTCTAAAGGATGCTAAAGCCATGGCTCATGAGGTCGCCCGTCTTTTGCGCCTGTCGCCTGAAAACGTCCTGGTGGCTTCCACCGGGGTAATTGGCCAACCGCTACCTTTAGTCAAAATTATAAAAAGCCTTGGCCAGGCGGTGGCTGCCCTGAGTGAGCAAGGGGGAAGAGCAGCCGCCGAGGCAATTATGACTACGGATACCAGACTCAAAGAAGCAGCCCTGCAATTTGAATTGGAGGGAAAAGTGGTCACGGTAGGCGGCATGGCCAAGGGAGCCGGAATGATTCACCCCCAGTTAGCTACCATGCTTTGCTTTTTAACCACTGACGCCGCGGTAACCGTTCCCTGTCTGCAGGAAGTTATTCACGCCGCCGCGGCCTCCAGTTTTAACCTGCTTACGGTGGACGGGGACACCAGCACAAATGATATGCTGGTCATCTTGGCTAACGGGCAGGCTGAAAATCCGGCTATAAACAAAAGGGATGCGGCATATTATTTGTTCCGGGAGGCGGTGCTTAAAGTTTGTACTGAGTTAACCGTAGCTATTGCCCGTGATGGGGAAGGAGCAACCAAACTTCTTGAGGTGCGGGTGATTAACGCGGCCTCAAGGGAAGATGCTTATTTAGCGGCCCGGGCCGTAGCCGCCTCAAATTTAGTCAAAACAGCCATATTTGGGCAGGACGCCAACTGGGGACGGATAATTTGCGCCGCCGGTTATTCCGGTGCAAAATTTAACCCGGACCGCATAGACATATTTATAGGCACAGAACAGGTAGCTCAAAACGGCTCAATGCTCCCTTTTAGTGAGGCTGCCGCCGCCCAAGCTTTAGCCGGCAGCAAAGTGTCCATTTTAATTGACTTTAATGAGGGTACTCATGAGGCTACGGCCTGGGGCTGTGATTTAACCTATGATTATATCCGGATCAACGCCGGCTACCGGACTTAAAATTAGTTGTTAGTTGTTAGTTGTTAGTTGTTAGTTGTTAGTTGTTAGTTGTTAGTTGTTAGTTGTTAGTTGTTAGTTGTTAGTTGTTAGTTGTTAGTTGTTAGTTGTTAGTTGTTAGTTGTTAGTTGTTAGTTGTTAGGTAAGCAGCTCCAAAGACCAAAGACCAAAGACCAAAGACCAAAAAGGAGTTATAAAGTGAAAGGTGCTTTAGCCAAAGCGGCTGTTTTAGTAGAAGCTTTACCGTACATAAAAAAATTTTACGGGAAAACGGTGGTTATTAAATACGGCGGCCACGCTATGGTAGACAAGGACTTAAAAAACGCCGTCCTTACCGACATTGTCCTGATGAAATACGTGGGAATGAACCCGGTGGTGGTGCACGGAGGAGGACCAGAAATTACCAAAATGTTGGCCAAACTGGGCGTAAACTCCCAATTTAGGGCGGGCCTGCGGGTAACCGATAAAGAAACTATGGAAATTGTAGAGATGGTTTTAGTGGGCAAAATTAACCGGGAAATTGTTTCGCTCGTAAACTTGATTGGGGGCCGGGCT
The DNA here is from genome assembly GCA_000681355.2 of Peptococcaceae bacterium SCADC1_2_3. GTDB lineage: Bacteria > Bacillota > Desulfotomaculia > Desulfotomaculales > Nap2-2B > SCADC1-2-3. Next base: position 18,579 of record JJNX02000006.1, on the reverse strand, counting down.
ATAGGTTTGTCCGGTAAAGACGATTGTTTTTTACAGGCCAGGAAGAAGATGTTTAATAATGGTTTTCCGGCCGGGGAAATTGACCTTGGTTACGTAGGCGAAATTAATCACGTAAAATCAGGACTTATTTTTAACCTTATCAACCAGGGCTACATTCCGGTTATTGCCCCTGTTGCGGTAGGAAGTGAGGGGGAAAGTTATAACGTTAACGCCGACCACGCGGCCGGAGAAGTCGCGGCGGCACTGACAGCCGAAAAATTGGTGATTCTTACGGACGTGGCCGGGGTGCTGGCGGATTTAAATGATGAAGATACGCTCATTTCCACCATTAAAGTTTCCGAAATACCCGCCTTAATGGAAAAGAATGTTATTACCAAAGGGATGATTCCTAAAATAGAATGCTGCGCAGCCGCGTTAAACGGGGGTGTGCAAACAGCTCATATTTTAGACGGGCGAATCTTACACGCCATTTTACTGGAAATATTTACTGACCAGGGTGTAGGCACCATGGTAGTCGGTCGTCAGACGTCAGAAGAAAAACAGTAACTGGTACCTTAGGAGGAAAAGAAATTGACCAGTCAGGAAATTATTAAGCTAAGTAATAGCTACCTTATGCACACATACAATCGTTTTCCTATTGCCCTGGTAAAGGGCAAGGGAGTTAAAGTATGGGATGCCAACGGAAAAGAATACCTGGATTTTACCGCCGGCCTGGCCGTTTGCTCCTTAGGGCACTGCCACCCGGTGGTAGTTGAAGCCTTATGCCGTCAGGCCAAAGAGTTAATTCACGTGTCTAATTTATATTATATCCAACCCCAGGCCAAATTGGCCGCGTTAATAGTCCAAAATTTTAAAGGAGCCCAGGTTTTCTTTTGCAACAGCGGGGCAGAAGCCAACGAGGCCGCGTTGAAACTAGCCCGCAAGTACGCAAAGGTTAACGGTCAACCAGAAAGGTACGAAGTTATTACGGCCTTAAAGTCCTTTCACGGCCGTACCTTGGCTACCCTGGCCGCTACCGGCCAACCCAAGCACCAGCAAGGATTTGAACCTTTACCGCCCGGTTTTTTCCACGTACCCTTTAACGATCTTAAAGCTTTAGAGGAAGCAATTAATGATAAAACCGGTGCGGTAATGCTGGAGCCAGTTCAAGGAGAAAGCGGAGTTTACCCGGCCACCAAGGATTACCTGGCCGGAGTGCGGGAATTATGCCACCGGCACAAGCTAGCCCTTATTTTTGATGAAGTGCAGTGCGGGCTGGGCCGGACGGGTAAATTTTTGGCTTTTCAACACTACGGGGTTGCCCCGGATATTTTTACCCTGGCCAAAGGCCTGGGCAGCGGATTTCCTATTGGGGCTATGGTGGCTAAAGAAGAATTTGCCCTGGCTTTTCAGCCCGGAAACCATGCTTCTACCTTTGGGGGTAATCCTCTGGCCTGCGCCGTTGGCCTGGCCGTGCTTGAATATATATTAAATCATGGCCTTATTGAACACGTAACTTTAGCCGGGGATTATTTTAAGGAGCAACTGACCTTACTGGCGCAACGCTTTCCTTTTATCCGGGAAGTGAGGGGAATGGGCTTAATGCTGGCCTTAGAATTAAACCAAGACCAAAACGGCCCTGAAATAGTCCGCCGGTGCATGGAGCAAGGGTTATTAATTAACGGTATTGAGCAGCATATTTTACGTTTCCTGCCCCCGCTTATCGTTACCCAACAGGAAATAGACCAGGCCGTAAACATATTAAACCAGGTTTTTTTGGAAAAGGCAGATTTAACCTGAAGTCAAAAGAAAGGAAGGTCAATTTGACGCCAGAACCGGTAAAAAGCTTAAAGGGGCGGGATTTACTTTCTTTAACGGAATTTACCTCCGCCGAAATAAAATGTCTTTTGGATTTAGCCGCGGAATTAAAACAAAGGCAAAAAAGAGGGGAGTCGCAAGCCTCCACCTTGACCGGAAAAACCTTAGGAATGATTTTTCAAAAGGCTTCCACGCGTACCAGAGTATCCTTTGAAGTAGCTACGTACCAGTTGGGTGGATACGCGCTTTACCTTAACGCTAACGATTTACAGTTGGGACGAGGCGAAACCATCGCGGACACAGCCCGCGTCCTGTCCCGTTATTTAGACGGCCTGGTTATTCGCACTTATGCCCAAGAGGACGTGGAAGAACTGGCGCTTTACGCCAATATTCCTGTAATCAACGGACTTTCTGACCTGTACCATCCCTGCCAGGTTCTGGCCGACTTGCAAACAATCCGGGAGCATAAAGGGGACCTAGAAGGTTTAAAATTAGCTTACGTGGGGGACGGCAATAACGTTTGCCATTCTTTACTTATTGCGGCCGCTAAACTCGATCTGCTATTCTTTGTCGCTACTCCTGAAGAATATCCTCCCGCGGAAAAGGTAATTGCCCTGGCCGGGCAAATTGCCCGGCAAACCGGAAGCCAAATTGAAATTTTAAACTCCCCAGTAGAAGCCGTTGCGAATGCGGACGTAATAATTACGGATGTCTGGACCAGTATGGGTCAGGAGGCAAGCTCAAAACAACGAAGAAAAGCTTTTGCCCCTTACCAGGTAAATGCCGAATTAGTAAAACACGCCAGGCCGGATTTTATCTTTTTGCATTGTTTACCGGCTCACCGGGGCGAAGAAGTAACGGCCGACATTATTGACGGACCCCACGCGGTTGTGTGGGATGAGGCGGAAAATAGACTGCACGTCCAAAAAGCCATATTAAGTCTTATTTTGTAAATAACTCGGGAGAGGAGCTTAAAAAAATGGTCAAAAAAGTAGTTCTAGCTTATTCAGGCGGCCTGGATACCTCTATTATTATTCCCTGGCTCAAAGAAAATTACCACTGTGAGGTTATTGCCCTGGCGGCGGATTTGGGCCAGGGGGAGGAACTGGCCCCCTTAAAGGAAAAAGCCTTAAAAAGCGGCGCCAGTAAATTTTACCTGGAAGATTTAAAACAAGAATTTATTGAAGAGTACATTTTTCCTACCTTACAGGCCGGGGCAGTTTACGAAGGCAAATATCTTTTAGGCACATCCATAGCCCGTCCCTTAATTGCTAAATACCTGGTTTTAACCGCCCAAAAAGAAGAGGCGGAGGCGGTTGCTCACGGTGCCACCGGCAAGGGCAACGACCAGGTCCGTTTTGAACTGAGCATTAAAGCCCTAAACCCTAGCTTAAAAATTATTGCTCCCTGGCGCGAGTGGGACATCCGCTCCCGGGAAGAGGCCATTGATTACGCGGCGGCCAGAAACATTTCTGTTCCGGTAACCAAAAAAGACCCTTACAGCCGGGACCGCAACCTTTGGCACTTAAGCCATGAGGGCGGAGACCTGGAAGACGTGGCCAAAGAACCACCCTCAGATTTATTGCAGCTTACCGTTCCCCCGGAAAAAGCCCCTGATTCACCTGCCTACGTGGAGATTTCCTTTGTTGAAGGCCTTCCCAGGGAAATTAACGGTAAACAAATGCCGGCTGTAGCCCTGGTAGAAGAGTTAAACCGGCTGGGTCAGGCAAACGGTATTGGAGTGGTTGATTTGGTGGAAAACCGCCTGGTAGGAATGAAATCACGCGGGGTGTATGAAACACCGGGGGGAACCATACTTTACCTGGCGCACCGGGAATTAGAATATTTAACTTTGGACCGCCAAACCATGCACTTTAAGGATATAGTAGCGCAACGTTACGCCGAACTGGTTTACGACGGCCTATGGTTTTCCCCGCTCAAAACGGCCCTGGATGCTTTTGTGAAGGCCACCCAGCAGACGGTTACGGGAAAAGTGCGCCTAAAACTATACAAAGGAAACTGCACTCCCGCCGGCGCCAGCTCACCCTATTCTTTATACCACCAGGAACTGGCTACTTTTGGCCAGGACGAAATATACAGCCAAGCTGACGCCACAGGCTTCATTAATTTATTTGGGCTGCCTTTAAAAGTCCAAGCCCTTTTAAGACAAAAAAAGCAGGCGGAACATTAACCTGAACTTTACAAGTTTAACTTTATAACTTTAACGCAAACTTTTATTCTGGACAATTGTTTTTTTCTGTGATAAATATATAAGTAAGTAAGATAAATCTATAATACATAAGTAGATATTATATCTTATGTCGTAAAATCAAAAAAGGAAGTGGTATATTTTGAAGTCTACGGCCGAAAAAGCAAGTGAACTGGAAAGAGCAATGATGGAGCTTGTTTACCAATCCAGGCTCACGGAAATGAAAATAAAACAATTAGCGGAGGAAATGATAGATTTTAAGGATGAAATGAGGGCCTCCAAGAAAGAAATGGATAAAAAATGGGGTGAATTGGCTAAAAAGATGGGCACCCTGATTGAGGATATTTTTATCCCTTCTTTAGACCTAACCATAGAAAAATACTTTAACGTTACTCCTTATGACGTTATGCCGCGCCGTAAAGTGAGAAAAAATGGTAAAAGCAAAACCATGGAAATAGATATCCTTGCTTTAGCTGATAACCAGGCCTTTGTGGTGGAAGTAAAGGCTTCACCAAACAGGTTAGAGTACGTTTATGATTTTATCGAAAAACTACAAACCATACCTGATTTTATTCCGGAAATTAAAAACTACAAAGTAATACCCATCTATGCCGCCCTGGATATGGAAGAAAGCACCATAAACCTCCTTACCAAAAACAATATTTACGCCATGATTTTAAGAGGAGACATTTTAGAAATAGTTAATTTTAAAGACCTAAGTTAATCCATTCAAAATAGCCATTTACCTGACCCGCAGGTATTAGTCACATTTTCTTCACCCTGAAGAATAAGGCACGGTGGCCCCATCTTTATCTTCCCGCGGCGCTCTAACAGGTGTATCAGCCGACTTACTTCCTTCCCAGGCGATGGTATAGCCATAACGTAAATTTTTAGCGTTGATACCATAAGTACCCAAAACTCCGCAAACCAGTCCGGCCTCATGGGAAGTGGCGCAATAAACCACTACCTCATTATGCCCCCCTTTAGCCGTATATGCCTTTAACGCCTGGCGCAAGGCTACAATATTTTCTTTTTTACCCATTTCTGCCGCCGGCGCAAGCCATATAGCCCCAGGGATATGTCCGGTATCATATTCTTTTTGCGTTCGCACATCCAAGACCAAAGGGTCATTATATTTGTTATCCCCCTCATTATGTCCCAACCGGAAGTCAGCCAAGTCGTTATCGTGATCGTCGTCAAGCAAATTTTTTAAGTCGGTAGCGGTAATAAAGTTTTTCTCCATACCTTGCAGGTAAAGGGCTCCTTTTTCCGCCGTTGGTCCTTCCCCTTCATTTCCTGCTGACCCGCTCTGCTGGTTGTTAATGAATACCGTTTGATTTTTTGCTTCCCAACCGATCTTGACACCTAATGCATCAGCGGCTGCCCTTAACGGAACAAAAACCCGGTTCTGGTACAAAAAAGGCGGGGAGTCAGCCGTAACCTCACGGCCGTTAACCACCAGCCTTACTGTTTTGCTGGCCGCTATCGCCCCGGCGCCCACCACCAGGACTAAAATTAAACAACCGGCTAAAACAAATAAAACTTTTTGTTTTGGCGACACTAAAATACAACTCCTTTATTTCTTTATTTTTTTTTTCTAATATCTTAATTAAAATTCTGTATTTCCTCCGCCTTTAATTCTTAGAAATTTAATCTTAGCTTAAGTATAATTCTCAACTCAAGGCAAAATATCCTGCTTCTTATTACAAATAATTTCTTCTATAAGACACGCAAACGGCCTGCTTCAGGTTCTATTGATTCCTAAAAACAGGCCGTTTAGAGAATATAAGCCAACCGTTAATTTTTTTCTACTTATACAATCACTTTTTAAGAAGATTTAAGCAACGCAAAATCATAACGGCTGTTTCGGCCCGGGTTACTTCCTGATTGGCCCGGAAGGTTTGGTCATTATACCCTTTAATAATGCCTTTAGCTGCCGTCAGTTCAATATCTTTTTTTGCCCAGGCCGGAATCTGGCCGGCGTCAACAAAGGAAGCGGCCGTTGCCTTAACCGGGCCGGTCTGCTGCCGGATGATCCTGGCCAGCAGGGAAGCCAGTTCAGCCCTGGTAATTGACCGGTCAGGTTTAAAAGAAATTTTTCCCGTTTTTCCCGGATAACCCTTAACTAAACTTTTTTTCAGGGCGGCCATATATATATATTAAATCAAGTCAGGGGTGAATGGATATGGATATGATGGAAGAACGTGTCCCTTATGTTTTAAACGAACTCCCTTTCCAGGAGAGAAAAGTTATTTTAAACAGTGTAGTTACCTCGGTAAAATTACGCATGGCCATTGTCCATAAAAAGCTTGGACAAGCCAGAACCAGGTTAGCTGAATTTGAGACCAGGTATAAATATACTTTTGAGGAGTTTGAGAAAGGGTTTCCTGAGGAAGCTTCCCTATACCCTACACCTGCCTTTCTGTAAACTTATGCTTTTTCGTATTTAAGACAACTTGCTTCACAATCATCTGTATGCTTTTCCCGGTCACTTTCTTTTTTATGTAAAATATTTCTTAAAATATACCAGATTATGGACTTGACGGGGGTGAGGGTGAGGGTTATAATGTAAATGTAGCGAACATATATTTGCTATACATTAGTTTGTAAAGGAGGTGAAGAGGATGGCCGTAAACAAAGTTCCTGCCGGGACCATTTTAAGGCTCAAGCTGCAGGTAGGCATGGACGAACAGGGAAATCCCGTATACCGCAACAGAAACATGCGCTACGTTAAGTTTGAGGCGGTTGACCAGGACCTTTTTGACGTAGCCCAGAGCCTGACCGGACTGCAGGAGTACACCTTGGCTGCGGTGCAAAGGGAAGATAACGCTAATTTAGTACAGGCGTAAGTTGGTCGTCTCTTTTTCGGCGCCTATTTCGAGGTAAATCTCATACACCCGGTTTATATTCCTTTAAAAACTCCTCCTTCCCATAAAAGGCCTCCATGAGGTATAATTTAATTAACAGAAAAACGAAAGGATGGGCGACTTTTGCCGGCAAAAGACATTTATGACCGCAGCCTAAAAATTTTAGCCAAACAGTACCCCAGACCTTTTATTAAATTAGCTCTTGGCTCAGTAGAAAATATAAACTTTGAAACTATTGAAAACCCAGAAATTAACCTGCCGGAAAAGCGGCTTGATTTTGTTTACGGTCTTACGGATGAAGAAAAAGAGTATATCCTGCACCTGGATTTTCAGTTGCACCATAAAAGAGAGGTGCCGGAAAGGATGCATATCTATAATGCTCTTTTGACGGTCAGCAGCAATAAGCCGGTTATTTCCAAAGTAATTTACCTGGAGCGAAGGGAATACCGCAATTTACCCCAAGAGTATGTAGTAAGCTACCAGGGGAAGCGGGAGAATATTTTTACCTACCAGGCAATTAAACTCTGGGACTACACTAAAGAGATTATAGCCGGGGAATTTAAGGAATTAGCCCCCCTGCTGATTCTTTTAACCAGAGAGAAAAATAAAGATGTTTTGACCAGGAGTAAAGAACTGATTCTTGAAAGTGAGGACAAAAAATGGCAGGCCGATGCTTTATCTTTGGCCGTTACGGTTGCCGGAAGGTATTTCCCCAAAGACTTTTTACTGAAATTTTTTAAGGAGGAGATGAAAATGTTGCAGGAAGCAAGCATTGTGCAGGACTGGATAAATGAGGGTATGGAAAAGGGTATGGAAAAGGGTATGGAAAAGGGTATGGAAAAGGGTATGGAAAAGGGGCGAATTAAAACCTTGCAGGAAGATATTCTAGGTGTTTTAGAAGAACGTTTTGGCATAATTAAAAAAGGTCTTGGCAAAAGGGTGAAGGCCATTGATGACCCAGACGTGTTGAAATCCTTATTCAAAAAAAGCATTAAGGTAGCCGGCCTGGGAGAGTTTGCCATACTCCTGCAAGAAGTAGAAGAAGAATAAAGTACCAAATAAATTAATGTCGTGGTCAATGGTTAAGGCTTTGCCGCTGATCGTGGCTTTTAACCCAGTTACTTCTTTGTTTTTATCGTCCTTAGCAGTAAAATATGAAGGCAGTGGGCGTGAACGAGATCGTAATTTTTTCCATTGCCCTCCCTTTTTCGGATGCTTAAACATTCTTCTAAGAGTGCTTCAACTGCTTCAACTAAAGACTGCTTGGCCTTGTCAAGGTTATCCCCAAAACTGGAAACGTTAGGTTCGGGGTATAGACCATGTATGCATCTCCTTCTTTAAACTAAAGCTCAACCCTAACAGCCAAATAATCGCCCCGTTGTAGGATTCCTTGAAAAAGTTCTAGACTACGCGGGGCAGCGCGACCTTTTTAATACCGAGCATATTCAAGATGCGTTGATGATCTTTATGGAGAGCAGTTAGGGAAAAGCGCCGCTCTCCACTTGAGTTTTAAAAAAAATGCCTTTGGTTCTGCTAATGAGGCTCTGGAGATGGTTAAAGATGCCGGTAAAATTGCCTATAGTTCTGATCAAAGTGTGTTAAAGGGCAAACTTGATGCTTACCATCAAAAATGGGGGACTAAGGTAGCGGTGGCTTTTGCGGCCGTTGGTCGTTCAGACGTAAAAATAGAAGACCTGGAAAAACTGGCCCTGGATACAGAAACAGAGATTCCAGAATGGCTACGTGGAGGCAGCCGCCAAAGCTCAGGAAAAAATTGATTTGGCCGACGCCGCGCAAATATCCTCCCGGGCAAGGGGTTATGTGTCCCTAGCCGCAACAATTGGGCTGCTTGAAGGTTACCCTGACAAAACCTTTATGCCTAAGAAAAATACTACCAGGGCAGAAGCAGCAATTTTTATCTGCCGTTTCATGGAAAAAAAGTAAACTTTAATCAGGTTCATGATAAAAATAAAGGGTCTTTTTAAAAAGGTCCTTTATTTTTTAAAAGTATTTCTCAATAAAAAAATATAAAAAAAGTATTGACATTGCCTGGATAGTTCTTGTAAAATTATTCTCAAGTGCGGGAAATTATTAGAAGGATTTTAAAAATAATTGTCGAATAACTAACTAATATGTAAAGAAAGGGGGGTTTAGGCCATGATTTCCACAGTTACTACCACTACAGTCACTACAACCACGGCGATGGCTGCAGGGCTTGGGATTTTAGCCACTGTAGCGTTAATTTTGGCGTTAGTAGCCAAAGAACTGGCGGGGGCATGGAATGTCCAGGTCGCTGCGGTCGACAAGGTGGGTAACATTGGTGGCTATGCCGGAGCTTTTGAACGTGTTTTAAACGTAGCCGTTATTCCCTTGCTCATTGTTTTTAGCTTTATTGTTCTCGTAAAAATTGTCGAGGTCTTGCATTAAAACGGAAAAACGAAATTATTAGTTTTTTTACCCATTTTTTTATTAGACAGGTTAATGACAAAAATAAAGGGTCCTTTAAAAAGGATCCTTTATTTTTTATTAAGGGTTATTTTTCGTAACTACTCAGGTTCATAGGGACAAAGGCACACAGGCACAAAGTTTTTTGCCAGACTTGCAGATCCCTAATAGTAGGTAGTTGACAGTTTTTAGTTTACAGAAAAGGAAGTACCAATGTTGAGACTAAAAACTCAAAACTATCCACTAAAAACTATCCACTAAAAACTATCCACTAAAAACTATCCACTAAAAACTATCCACTAAAAACTATCCACTAAAAACTATCCACTAAAAACTATCCACTAAAAACTATCAATTAGACCTCTGTGCCTACCTGAATAGTTACAAATATTCTACTTATTTGTCGTTTTTCCTGCTCTGCTTTTTGGAATCAGAAATTATTTAGGCCAAAAAAGCTTGGCCGCGTTGTGAATTATTTGCTTTTTGCGGGCCGTCTTGGCCTTTTCGTATTTTTATATAAAAATAAAAAAATGTATGTTTTAGCAGGATTTTTTAGATTAATAGCTAATTTAATAATAATATGGCTATACGCAAAAAAATTTCCCTGCCCAAAGACCTGCTTTATGTTAACCTTTTTTCTTGGGTCCTGGCAGCAATTATTTTTTTAAGCAATTTTGAGGATGGCTCAAGCATTGGTGCTCTTCGGATTATTTTGGGATTGCCCTTTGTGCTTTTCTTTCCCGGATACACCCTAATTGCCGCCCTTTTCCCCGGACGGGGGGACCTGGAGGGCATTGAACGAGTGGCCTTAAGTTTTGGGTTAAGCATTGCGGTGGTCCCGCTGCTTGGCCTGGGGCTTAATTATACGCCCTGGGGGATTCGTTTGGCTCCAATTCTTATAACCCTGCTTGTATTTATTGCCGGTACTTCCGCTTTAGCCTTTTACCGCCGGAATAAGCTGCCCGTTGAAATGCGTTTTTACCCCACCTTTGAGTTTGACCTTCCTCTTTTGAGGGAGCTTTCCAGAATTGATAAAGTGCTTTCCGTGTTTTTGGCGGCGGCAATTGTTTTTGCCCTGGGAAGCGCTGTTTACGTGGTTGCCACTCCTAAGGCGGGTGAAAGATTTACCGAGTTTTATATTTTGGGTACAAAAGGTAGAATTTTTATTGTACCGGGAAGGTGACCAAAAGCCTTATCGTTCCCTCCATATATGGGTAAAAGTTCACCAGGAAAAGTAAGGGGAAAGGAACAAAATCTCTTGTTGAATCATCATACGGAATCTTTCGTTTGCCGGGAAAAGGTTTACCCCTGGCTTTACGCGGTCGGGATATTATTTGGGGAACTGCTGGTAATAAAAAATTTGCGTGCCGGTGAGATGGTTCAGTTGGTGCTCCTGGGTGCTCTATTGCTCCAGGCGGCTTTTTATACCGCCAGGAAAGGAGCGGGTCTGGAAGCAATAGCGGCTAAATTTTATCTGGCTCTAACCCTGGCCCCGCTCATCCGGATATTAAATCTTTCCCTGCCGCTGAATGTTTTTCCCCTGACGTACTGGTACGCGGTGGTAAGCTTTCCCCTCCTGGTGGGGGCGGTAGTGGTAGCCCAAATTAACGGATACCGGCGAAAAGAAATAGGTCTGGGCTGGGGCAACAAGAACCTGCTTTTTCACCTTCTGTTTGGGCTGACAGGATTGCCCCTGGGGCTGATTGAATACCTTATTTTGCGCCCGGAGCCTCTTGTTCCGGTGCTGAGTCTGCCCGATGTCTTTTTGCCCGCCCTGATCCTGCTGGTATGTACGGGCTTTGCCGAAGAATTCATTTTCCGCGGCATCATGCAAAAAGCGGCGAGCGATCTTTTGGGGCAAAAAACTGCCCTTATCCTGGTAGGCTTTATTTTTGCTATTTTGCACGTCACCCATTTATCGGTAATTGACGTGGTTTTTGTTTTTGGGGTTGCTGTCTTCTTCTCGACAGTTGTCCGGCGCACAGGCTCCCTTATTGGCGTTACCCTGGCCCATGGTCTCACAAATATTGCCCTGTATCTTATATTACCTTTCTATTTTTAGGTGTGGTAAAATAAGAGTAAAAGCGGAGGCGAAAGGCTGGTAGGTATTATGGGTGAAGAAGCTAAAAAGGAAGCAACTGAATTTCCATACCGGGTAGCCTCTCCTGAATTTTTCTTTCTGCTGCAAAGGATTGACCGGCTTGACGAAAAATTGTCGGCCAGGATTGACCAGGTGGAAGGAAAGTTGTCGGCCAGGATTGACCAGGTGGAAGGAAAACTTAAGCCTTTAATTTGGGCAACTTTAGGAATTGTCCTTGCTTCCCTGGCGCTAACCGTAAGTGTAGTGATTAAGGTTTGGTAGTTTATAACTACTCAGGTTCAGAGGGGCAAAGGCACACAGGCACAAAGTTTTTTTGCCAGACTTGCAGATCTCTTTAGGATTTAGGATTTAGGATTTAGGATTTAGGATTTAGGATTTAGGATTTAGGATTTAGGATTTAGGATTTAGGATTTAGGATTTAGGATTTAGGATTTAGCTAGCCCCTACATCCTAATCCCTACTGTTTGCCCCTCTGTGCCTACTTGAATAGTTACATCTTTTGCCCATTTAGTTCAACCGTTAGGCAGGAAAATTTTATTGATATAGCGAATAAAATCTTTGAGTCATCGATTCGACATTGGTGGTTTACCTCCTATAAGTTGGTAGGGAGCCCCTTCAGGCAGCAAGGTGTAATCAGCGCAAACTTTAAATTCTGTACAACTGTTTTTCTCTGTGATAAAATGTGTAAAATAACAGGTATTGTATCGTAAAATCGTAAAATAGAGAACACAAGTAACTGTCGAAAAAATCCAAGACCCCTGGGGAGGAACAGAAGATGAATCCTGAAATGACTGAACAAGAAAAGGTCACTGAAGGAACGGCTGATTTTTTATCCCAAGTAGTTATTTTTACCGATCTTAAAAGAGAAGATTTACGCCAGGTGGCCAGATTATTTAATCAGGTGTGCTACCCTCGCCAGGCAGTAATTTTTTTTCAGGCGGAGAAAGGTGACCATTTTTACATAGTTAAGTCCGGCTCGGTGAAAATATATCGCCTGACTGAGGATGGTCATGAAATCATACTTGATGTTTTTGCGACCGGTGATTTTTTTGGTGAAATGGCTCTTTTAGACAAAGATATCCGTTCGGCTACCGTTCAAACCCGTGAGCCAACAACTTTATTAGTGATGAGGCGTACTGATTTTCAGAAAATGATTCAGAGACAACCGGAAATAGCGCTTAATATTATTAGTATATTGAGTCAGCGCTTACGCCGGGCAAACACTACGATTGAAAATTTTGCCTTTGGAGATGCCCGCCTTCGCGTAATTCATGCTATCACAAAGCTTGGTCAAAGTTATGGTAAGTCCACTAAAAAAGGGTTGCGGTTAGATCTGCGCGTCACTCACCAGGAACTGGCCTCCCTAGTCGGAACATCACGGGAAACAGTTACCCGTACCTTATTAGAAATACAAAATGAGGGTTTAGTAAGCCTTGAACAACGCCATTTAGTTATTCACAATCTGGAAGCGCTAGAGAAAATAACCAGAAGGATAACGTAGAAAAAGAAAGGAGCCAGTATATATTTCCTCAAAAATGTTTTCTCAACAGATAACAATAGAACAATGGCAAATGCTCTTAGATACAAGCCGGCTTTTAAATTCACAGTTAGAGCTGGATAAACTGCTGGATATAATATTGGAGAAGGCCATGGTGGTAGCCTGTGCTGAGGCCGGAACACTCTGGTTAAAAGAAGAGGAAGACGGCTGCCTGGTACCTGTGGTGGCTAAGGGACCAAAAGCTGATAGTTTAAAGAATCTCCGGTTACAACCTGGTGAAGGCTTAGCCGGAAAGGTAGCCGCAAATAATCAACCTCTATTAGTAGAAAATGTTCAAAAGGACCCGGCTTGGGCAGGACGGTTCGATGCAGCCACTGAGTTTAAAACCATCTCTCTTTTGGGCATCCCTTTGCAAGCCCGAACAGAAGTTATTGGCTGCCTTCAGTTGGTTAATAAAAAGGGGGAGGGATACTTTAGTCACGAAGACCTGGAAATAGCTTTGGCTTTTGCCGGTCAGGCAGCAATCTCCTTAGAGAACATCCGCCTTTATACCTGGCAAGAAATGCTTTTAAACAGTCTGATTAGGGTACTGGCCTCAGCATTGGACGCCCGAGACCCTTATACCAGAGGTCATTCGGAAAGAGTCAGCCGTTATACGGTGTTAATTGGTCAAGAAGCGGGTTTTTCTCCCAATGAACTAAAGGATTTGGAACGAGCAGCCTTATTGCATGATGTGGGCAAGATAGGAATTCGTGATGATATTTTGCTTAAAGAGGGACCGCTGGAGCCAGAAAAGTGGCAGGTAATGAAAATGCACCCTGAAATTGGGGCCAAGATTTTAAAAGACGTAAAACCGAGCCACTTGACCGGAAAAATATATGAAGGAGCTTTTTATCATCAGGAAAAATATGATGGTACCGGCTATCCGAAAGGATTAAAGGGAGATAAAATTCCCCAGGTAGCAAGAATTATCGCCGTAGCCGATACCTTTGATGCCCTTACCACCGACCGACCCTACCGTAAAGGAGCCGACTTTTCCGAGGCAATAAATGAACTCAAGCGTTGTTCCGGTACTCATTTTGATCCCCAGGCGGTCAAGTGGTTTATTCGGGCGACGGAGAAAACAAGAGATAATCGGGCCTGATTTAATCCTTTGTTTAAATCAGGGTAACCAAAGCTAGAATTACTATGTGCCAGGTTTGATCCACCATAATTTTTAGCCACTCGGTATTTTCGGCTCGAGTTACTTTTTTTGTCCAAAATTCTACAAAAAAGCGATTATCCAAAAAGATATGACTAAAGAAAATTAAAGCAATTGCTGATAGAGGCAGCAATCTTCCGGCAAGTAAAGCCAACAAAGTTACGGCGGCCGTATAAACGGCGCCGTGTACTAACAGCGGCGGCCACATATTTACTTTTTTTTCGGCCATCCAGCGGGTTTGCAAAAGATAGTCACCAACCAAATGACCTACCAACAACCATTCAAATAAGGTCATTTTCTCCTTTCCTTTTTAAAAAACTGCGGCTTGCCGGCCTTTAATTCTATAATACTTATACTTCTTTAATTTTTTCAAAAGTCCTGCTTTTTTCCTAAATTTTCATGGTATAATGATTTTTAAATTAATTTGGAGAAACCAACCTAATGAAAGAAAAATGGGGGCGTACCCTTCTTGTTTCCGGGTGCCTGGGTTTAATAGTACTTATAACCGCCCTGGCAGGGATGTGGAATAATTTAGAGCTTATCTTTTATGACGCTTGGTTTAATTTGCGGGGGAAAGAATCACCGGGAAATCAGGTGGCGGTGATTGCTATGGATGAAAAGTCTATTGAAAAACTGGGCCCCCCACCCTGGTCGCGCCAAGTGCATGCTCGGTTGCTGGATAGACTTGGACAGGCTAAGATAGTGGGTTTTGATGTTCTTTTTGACGCTCCTACCGAAGAAGAGACCGACGCCACGCTGGCAAAGGCGATTAGAGAGCATCAGCGGGTAGTGCTTGCTTCCATGTTTACCTTTGAGCAGGAAGAAAGCAGCGAATGGTACCAAAAACTAAAGCTGCCGGTTAAGGAATTTCTTAAACCGGCCGCGGGAATTGGATTTATCAATATACCGGCCGATAAAGGGAATATCGTCAGACGGGTGACGGTAGTGGATACCAACACTTTTGGCCGGCCGTTTCCCTCCTTAAGTCTGGCTGTACTCATAGCCAGCGAAGGCCTTGACCCCGGCAATCTTAACCTAAAGGAAGGTTCTTTAGCCACCGGAAAGTTTAAAATTCCTTTAAATGAGGAAAACCAGACAATGATTGACTTTTGGGGGCCAGGCCACACCTTTCCTACCTTTAGCTATATTGACGTCCTGGAGGGCCGGTTTACCCCTGCCGCCTGGAAGGATAAAATTATGCTGGTGGGAATGGCAAGCCCTACCGGGAAAGAAGACATATATGAAAACCCTTTTAGCAAAGGAAATTTAGTTTTATCTAATGCTCCCTTGGTACCTGGCGTGGAGATACATGCTTCAGCAGTTCAAACCTATCTAACCGGCCGCTATTTCCGTCCGGCATATAGGGGAGTAAATCTGGTATTTTTAGTGACCCTCTGGCTAATCACGGTTTTTGCGGCCAGGCGCGGCCCTTGGTGGGGTTTGTTTTTTAGTTTCCTGGTGGCTTTGGTTTCCCTTTCTTTTTCCTATTTCATCTGGCTAAAGCAGCATTACTGGCTTTTTGCGGCTGCGCCTTTGGCTATGGTTGCGCTTACTTACGTAAGCGTGACGGTGGAGGATTTTGTACGTACGGAAATGGAGCACCGCCGGACTAAAACACTTTTTGGGCGTTATGTGTCTGCCCCGGTGGTAGAGGAACTACTGCGCCGGAAGGAAAAAATTGAACTGGGGGGAGTAAAACAGGAAGTCACCATCCTTTTTTCCGACATTAGAGGATTTACCGCCTTTTCAGAAGGAAAACCTCCGGAAGTAGTAGTTGCCCGCCTTAACGAATACTTTACGGCCATGACCGAAATTATTTTCCGCCACGGCGGCACCCTGGACAAATATCTTGGAGATGGCCTGATGGCCATTTTTGGTGCGCCGGTGGAATATCAAGACCATGCCCGACGGGCAATAACTGCCGCCGTGGAAATGCTGGAAAGATTAGAAAAGTTAAATCAACAGTGGCAGGAAAAAGGTGAGGCGGTCATGGGCATAGGCGTTGGAATTAACTCCGGGTTTGTAGTGGTAGGAAATATCGGCAGCCCGGAGCGGATGGACTATACGGTAATTGGGGAAGAGGTTAATCTGGCTTCCCGCTTGGAAGCGCTGAACAAGGAATACAAAACCCAAGTTATTATTAGTGAGCGCACCTTCAGGTATCTTAACCAGAACGGACTCCCACCCGGGTGGGAATGGCAAGATATTGGAGAAACAAAAGTACGCGGCCTGTTGGAGCCGGTGAAAATTTACACCCTGGCATCCTCTGAATCCGGAATTCAAAATATCTCTTAAACTGTAAGGATCAGGCTTTTTTTTGAAAGCCTGATCCTTACTGCCATATTATCGCGCGCCACCAACCGGGGCGCTTTAAGTTACCTTCAGCCCCCGCAGCCGGGGTTATCCAGAAGGTGCTTGATGACCACCGTTGCTTCCGCCCGGCTGGTATTGGCCTCCGGCGCCAGGGTGTCTTTGGTGCGCCCGGCGAGCAGGCCCGAACGTACCGCCGCGGCCAGGGTTTCCCTTGCCCAGGGAGCAATGTTTTGCCGGTCGGCAAAGGCAGTCAGCGATTCTTCGACTTGGACCGGGGTCAGTGCAGCCGCCCGGCCGCTCCTGGCCAGGGCCCGCACCAATAACGCGGCCATTTCCTGGCGGGTGATCTGGCGCTCCGGTTCAAAGCGGCCATCGCCCACACCGCTGACCAGTTTTTCCCGGTAAGCAGTTTCCACTGCGCCAAAATACCACCTGTCGGACGTTGCGTCGGCAAAAGTGGCTTTGGCCGACCGGGATTCTGCGATCCCCAGGGCACGCAGCAAAAGGGTGATGAACTCAACCCGGCTGACGGCTTTTTCCGGAGCAAACCGGGCGGCCGGACCAAGCTGTACGTTTTCTGTCCAGGCGGTTGTTTCCAAAGTTACTAAAAGATCGGGCATTTCCTCTTCTTTTTGGTTTTGGTATATAAGCGGTTTTATTTCAAGCACGTATTGTTTGTCATTGATTCTTTCAATGCTTTCTACGTTTGTTAAAGAATGCGCTTTGTCCACGACATTGAGGATTTTAACATTACCCGGGTATTTTTCGTCAACGATTAATTTCACCTTAAATTTCCTGGAATACCCCTTGCCAATATTATCAATTCTCAGAACGATCTCGTTCTCCTTGCTGTCGTCGCCTTTTTCACCATATACATACAGTTTTTTAGGAGAAAAGACGGACTGCAAATCCGGACGGCCGACGTCGGCGGTTTTGCTCCCCGCCGCGTTTACCTCTGGTTTTCCTTCGGCCGTTGCCGACGCGCTGCACGTAACCTTGTAATTTTTTTCAGCCATCCAAGAAATCAGCGTAGCGTTAAAAATCATTATAATTTTTTCTTTGGGTTTTAATTCTACGCTGTCACGCCATGTAATGACGCCGCCGTTAACTGAAGCAGTGCCTCTTGCCTGGAGTTGTTCGTCAAAAACAAACAACGATTCCGGTACAAGTTCCATGCCCTCCGGCACAGGGACGGACAGTCCCGGCAAAAGGTTCTCCGTACCTGTATTCTCCAGTTCAATATTCCATTTGGAAATCCCTGTCTATGGAGGCTTCTTTCCCCTGGTAGGCAAGCCGGATGCTTTCCGGCCGGGCGCCGGGGCCGACCACAAAGTTGGCTTTGAGTCCTTCCGGCCGGGCCTCGAAGAGCAGGTCAATCCCCGGCCAGATATTTTCGTATCTGATCTGGTTGAAGAGGGGGATGCCGGCGCGCCACCCGGCCGGGTCACTGCCAAGGAAGTAATTCAGCCGGCCCGGCAGTTGCTTTTCCCCCTTAATGACCGTGTTGGTGTTCGCGTTAACAAAGTTTAACCGGAAAGTGGCCGGCCCGGTTTGCCGCGCTGCGCTTTCGTCCGGTGGCGCTTTCTCCTTTACCTCAAAAATTATGCCTCCCCTGGTAAAATAAGCAGTGCTTGCATAGTTCTGCCAGGAGAAGGCGGGGTCTTCGGCAAACTGACCGCAGTTTCCGGTAAAGCAGTTCGCCTACCAGGCGCTTATCGGCGCCGGGCTTTTTTCCGCCGCCCCGGCGGGAATTCCGGCCGCAAACCCAAAAAGAAAAAAGGAAACTAAAAACGCTGCCGCAAAGAGAATCTTCTTCCCCGCCCTTTGAAACATAGTCATCCCTCCAATAAATGATTTTAACGTTAGTAAATTAATTCTTGAAAAGTTGACTATATCCTGCAGCAAATAATATTTTTTACGAATATTTTTTGCGCTGCCGCCAGTCATGCCTTTATAATAGCAAATAGTCTTCTGGAACAATCCGCTTGAAAAATAAAACAAAGACTTCCTAAATCTTTGTGTCAGTGCTATAATAACATCAACAAAAGGAGTGAGCGTTGGTGACTAAAGGTCCAGAGAAACCAGAAAAATTAGAACTATTAAATCCCAAAAACGACTTCCTTTTCAAAAAGCTTTTTGCCGCACCTG
>JJNX02000005.1 GCA_000681355.2 Peptococcaceae bacterium SCADC1_2_3 | reverse complement strand
GAAACGAAGGGCGTGTGGGTAACCGTACGGGTTCAAGTCCCGTCTCCGACACCAGAAAGCTTAATTTTAAAGGACGCCTGGTAAAAAAACGACTTCCTTTTCAAAAAGCTTTTTGCAGTTTTATTGAATTAACTTAGTTTTTTAGGTAAAATATAGCCATATAGTAATAAGTATTCAACGGAGAAAGATCATAAGATTGGATTTAGTTTTTGGTTATAGTTATAAGGGGGAACGTAGATGAAAACAGACGTAGAAAAAATGGAAAATAATCGGGTACTCTTAAAAGTTGAAGTAGAAACAGAGGAATTTGCGCAAGCTATTAACCAGGTTTACCGCAAGTTAGTAAAAAGTGTTAATATTCCTGGCTTTAGGCCAGGAAGAGCGCCACGGACTGTTTTAGAGCGTCATGTAGGCAAAAAGCACTTATTAGATGAAGCCGTAGAAATTTTAGTTAATGATGCTTATCACAAGGCGGTGGAGGAAACGGGAATTGAGCCCATTTCTGCTCCTGAATTAGATCTAGTCCAGACCGAGGAAGGAAAGCCCGTTAAATTTAACGCTAAAGTAATGGTTAAGCCCGAAGTTCAGCTTGGCCAATACACTGATTTTGAGATTATAAAACCCCTCTTTAAAGTAAGGGACGAAGACATGGATTTAGAGCTGGAATTATTAAGAAAAAATCATATTCAATTGGTAACTTTAGATGAGGGAAAGGTTCTGCCGGAGGATGAGGTGACCATTGATTTTGAGGGTAAGGTAGGCGGTGAGCCTATAAAAGAATGGCAGGCCAACGATTTTATCCTGGAGACAGGAAGAAATGAATTATTACCTGGTTTTGACGATCAATTGTATGGGATGTCTTGCGGCGAAACAAAAGAAGTTAAAATTAGTCTTCCTGAAGATTACTATAAAAAAGAATTGACCGGCCAGGAAATGGTATTTACCGTGAAATTAAAGTCCCTTCGCCGAAAAAGAATCCCT
Source organism: Peptococcaceae bacterium SCADC1_2_3 (assembly GCA_000681355.2). Taxonomy (GTDB): domain Bacteria; phylum Bacillota; class Desulfotomaculia; order Desulfotomaculales; family Nap2-2B; genus SCADC1-2-3. The sequence continues at coordinate 62,658 of JJNX02000005.1, read as the reverse complement.
ATGCTTGATGATGAATTTGCCAAAGATATAAGTGAGTTTGAAACTCTGGCGGAATTAAAAGACTATATTAAGAATAAACTAACAGAAAAGATGGTGAATAAAGCCGAAGCAAGCGTTCGTCAAGAAATAATTAAAAGAGTAGTGGATAGCGCCACTTTAGAAACACCAGAAGAGATGATTAATAACCAGGCTGAACTTATGGTCCAGAATATGGAAAAGTATATTAAAGAAAATGTTTTACCTAAGGATCTCACAATAGATAAATACTACCAAGAGACCAAGTCCAGTCGTGAAAAGCTGAAAGAAGATTTTTACCCGGAAGCGGAAATGTCTTTAAAAACAATGTTTGTCTTAGAGGCTATAGTTAAAAAAGAAGGCCTTCAGATTAAAGCAGAGGATATAGATAAAAAGTTAACCGAGATAGCGGACCAAACAGGTCAGGAGGTAAGTGTTATCCGGGAATACATAAGTAAGCAGGAACAGTTTATTCCCTTTGTTCAGGATCTTCAACAAGAAAAAACAATTCAGTTTTTAATTGAAAAATCTAAGATTGTTGAAGAAAAAGAAGGCCAAGAAAAGGGGAAACAAGAAGAAAGCCAAGAGACAGTGCAGGCAGAAATAAATCAAACAGAAGGGCATGAAGAGCAAGAGCAAGAGCAATCGAAAGTACCGGTTCAGGAAGAAGGAATTTGCCAGGCAGAATAGTTAAACGGTGAACTAAGAAAAAAAAATAGTAAAAAAGGAGGGTGTTTTTTGTCTGTCTTGGTGCCTATTGTGGTGGAGCAAACCAGCCGTGGTGAGCGGGCTTACGATATATATTCCCGTCTTTTAAAAGACCGTATTGTTTTTATAGGCGGGCCAATTGACGACTACGTAGCTAATTTAGTCATTGCCCAAATATTGTTTTTGGAGGCCGAAGATCCGGAAAAAGATATTCATTTTTATATTAATTCACCAGGAGGAATAGTTACCGCCGGTATAGCTATTTACGATACTATGCAGTATGTAAGGCCGGACGTATCAACTATATGCATTGGCCAGGCGGCCAGTATGGGTTCATTTTTGTTGGCTTCAGGAGCAAAAGGAAAGCGTTTTGCCCTTCCTTACGCTAGAATTATGTTGCACCAGCCCCTTGGCGGGGTACAAGGTCAGGCTACGGATATAGATATTCACGCCCGGGAAATCCTCAGGATGAAAGATACTTTAAATGAATTATTGGCTAAGCATACGGGTCAACCCAAGGATAGAATAACGCGGGATACCGAGCGTGATTTTTTTATGTCGGCTCAGGAAGCAAAAGATTACGGGATTATTGATGAAATTTTTACCGAACGTAAGCCAAAGTAAAAGAGGTGAAAGTCTGAAAGAAATGCTTTCATTAATGTTTTGTGCCTAGAAAGGAATGGTTATAATTATGTTTAACGAAAAAGGGCAGCTCAAGTGTTCTTTTTGCGGCAAGATTCAAGAACAGGTAAAAAAATTGGTTGCCGGACCAGGTGTTTATATTTGTGATGAGTGCATTGAATTGTGCAACGAAATCATTGAAGAGGAGTTAAATGATGAGCTAGGTTTTGATTTAGGGGATATTCCTAAGCCCAGGGAAATTAAAAATATCCTTGACCAGTATGTAATTGGTCAAGAAAAGGCCAAGAAAACTTTGGCCGTAGCGGTTTATAACCACTACAAGCGGATTAACATGGGAGGAAAAGTGGGCGATGTTGAATTACAAAAAAGCAATATTATCATGCTTGGTCCTACCGGTTGTGGCAAGACATTGTTGGCCCAGACTTTGGCGCGTTTACTTAACGTACCTTTTGCTATTGCTGACGCCACTTCAATTACCGAAGCTGGCTACGTTGGCGAAGATGTAGAGAATATTCTTTTAAAACTTATCCAGGCTGCTGATTATGACGTAGAAAAAGCAGAAAAAGGGATTGTTTATATTGACGAGATTGATAAAATAGCGCGTAAATCAGAAAATCCCTCCATTACCCGGGATGTTTCCGGAGAAGGAGTACAGCAAGCGCTGTTGAAGATTTTGGAGGGTACGGTAGCCAGTGTACCGCCCCAGGGCGGTCGCAAACACCCCCACCAGGAGTTTATCCAAATTGATACGACTAATGTCCTTTTTCTTTGCGGGGGTGCTTTTGACGGGATTGAAAAAATTATTTTAAACCGGATTGGCAAGAAAGTCATGGGTTTTGGAGCGGAACTTAAGAGCCGGCAAGAGGAGAAGACCGGGGAAATTTTGACCCATGTTTTGCCAGAGGACTTGCTTAAGTATGGGTTAATCCCGGAATTTGTGGGCCGTCTTCCTATAATTGTTACCCTGGAAGCTTTAGACGAAGCGGCTTTAATCCGTATTCTTACCGAACCTAGAAACGCTTTAATCAAACAGTACGAAAAACTTTTTGAACTGGATGGGGTTAGCTTGGAATTTCAATCTGAAGCCGTAAAAGTTATTGCCGCTGAAGCATTAAAGCGTAATACGGGGGCACGTGGCCTAAGGACTATTTTAGAAGAAGTTATGTTGGATGTAATGTACGAAATTCCTTCCCGGCAAGATATTACCAAATGCATTGTGACCAAAGAAACCATCTTAAAGCGGGAAAAACCATTAATTATGTCTATCGAGCGCAAAAAGAAAAAAGAAGAAACAGCTTAAAGATTTTAAAGCAAAAAGTTTTAAAATTAAAAAGTACACCCCTTTCAATTATGGGGTGTACTTTTTTGGGTTAAAGCAGATTCTTTTGGTAGTTATTGTTGTGGCAAAGGAATTAAAAATGTGTTAAGATAACAATAAGACCTTGATCAAGAAGTAGTTGAACTTGTTATTCAAAGGAGGTTTAGCACGATGGGTTCCTTTATTCGGATTTATCCTTTAATTCCCTTAAGAGGTGTTTTGGTATTTCCTTATACCGTCAGCCACCTGGATGTGGGTAGGGAGAAATCAATATACGCTATTGAAAAAGCTATGCTTGGCGATAAGATTATTTTTTTAGCCGCTCAAAAAGTAGCTCAAAATGATAGTCCCCTGAGCGAGGATATTTTTCCCATTGGTACCGTGGCGGAAATTAAACAAATTTTAAAGTTACCGGGCGGAGTGTTGCGGGTGCTGGTGGAAGGAATAGCCAGAGGAAAAATTATTCGGCACTACGGCCAGGATGAGTTTTTAAGCGTAGAAGTGGAGCAGTATACTGAAGAGCCCATTAAAACACCTGAGGTAGAGGCTTTAACGCGTAATTTAATTTATCAATTTGAGCAATACGTAAAGTTGTCCCGACGTATTCCGGCGGAAACTTTATCTACGGTGACTAACCTAAAAGAACCCGGACATCTGGCTGATATTATTGCCTCACATTTAAATTTACGGGTGGAAGATAAGCAGCATTTGTTAGAAGCAGTTGATATTGTTTCCCGGCTGGAACTCTTGGGTGCCATTCTGGCTAAAGAGTTAGAAATTGTAGAGCTAGAAAGAAAAATTAACCTGCGGGTACGTAAGCAAATGGAAAAAACCCAAAAAGAATATTACCTGCGGGAACAAATGAAAGCTATTCAACAAGAACTGGGAGAGAAAGGCGGTGGAATGATGGAGGGTGAAGAATACCGGGAAAAAATAACTACCGCCAATCTACCTAAAGAGGTAGAAGAAAAGGTTCTTAAAGAAGTGGAGCGCCTGGAAAAAATGCCTCCTATGGCGGCAGAATTGGCGGTAATCCGTACTTATTTAGATTGGCTTTTGGCCTTGCCGTGGAGCAAAAGCACGGAGGACCGGCTGGATATTAAAGCGGCCCAGACCATTTTAGAAGAAGACCACTATGGTCTAAAGCCGGTTAAAGAACGTATTCTAGAATATCTGGCCATTCAAAAGCTATCGGAAAAGAAAAAAGGCTCTATCCTATGCTTTATTGGTCCTCCGGGAGTAGGAAAGACTTCCCTGGGGCGTTCTATTGCCCGGGCAATAGAACGTAACTTTGTGCGTATTTCTTTAGGCGGGATACGGGATGAGGCAGAAATTCGCGGTCACCGGCGTACTTACGTAGGAGCTTTACCAGGCCGTATTATTCAAGGAATGCGCAACGCTGGTTCCAAAAACCCAGTTTTTCTCTTAGACGAAGTTGATAAAATGTCTATGGATTTTCGGGGCGATCCTTCATCTGCCTTGCTGGAGGTTCTTGATCCGGAACAAAACAACAATTTCAGCGATCACTATATTGAAGTGCCTTTTGATTTATCTAACGTTATGTTTATTACCACGGCTAATGTTCAGTACTCTATTCCCCGTCCGTTATTAGACCGGATGGAGGTTATTTATCTTTCGGGTTACACTGAGGAAGAAAAAACCCAAATTGCGCTCCGTCATTTATTGCCAAAACAGTTAAAAGAACACGGTTTAACCAGTGAGATGCTTCGTATTTCTGAAAACTCTATCCGTAAAGTAATTCGTGAGCACACCCGTGAAAGTGGAGTGCGTAACCTGGAAAGAGAGTTGGCTGCCTTATGCCGTAAGTCGGCCAAGCAAATTGTCGTTAAAGAAGCTAAAAAGGTACGGGTTACAGTCCAAAACTTAGAACAATTTTTAGGTTCTCCCCGGTTTCGTTACGGTGCAGCGGAACAAAGCGACCAGATTGGGGTGACTATGGGTTTAGCCTGGACTGAAGTAGGCGGGGACATTTTGGCTATTGAAGTTACCCTCTACCAAGGCAACGGCAAACTCATGCTAACTGGTAAACTAGGTGACGTTATGAAGGAATCAGCTCAGGCTGGTTACAGTTACGTACGTACTTTAGCCGGTAATTTTGGAATTGAGGACGGATATTTTGACCGTCATGACATTCACGTCCATATTCCGGAAGGGGCTATTCCCAAAGATGGTCCGTCAGCCGGTATTACCATGGCCTGCGCTTTAGTTTCTGCCCTTACTCAGTGCAAGGTGAGGCGTGATGTAGCCATGACCGGCGAAATTACCTTACGGGGCCGGGTTTTGCCGGTAGGAGGAATAAAGGAAAAGGTACTGGCTGCTCACCGGGCGGGAATTAAAACGGTAATTCTCCCTAAGGATAACCAGAAGGATTTAGAGGAAATACCAGCTAACGTTAAAAATAAATTAAAGTTTATCCTGGTGGAAAATATGAATGAGGTATTAGCGCAGGCTCTTTTAGCTAAAGAATTCGAACCAAAGCCAGCAATTTTAGGAGCCTTACCTCACCTAGAGTTAGACACTTCCTACCAGCCTTCGTTGCATGATATTCAATGTAGAAGTAATTTTCAATTGTATTGAAATATTAAATAAATAGTTAATTAATTGATGCTTAAGCCCTGGTTAGAACAAGCTTTCCAGGGTTTTTCTATTTGGTTATCAATTATTTAGCGCTTAATTATCAGCTATCAGCATTTTAATAAAATTAATCATTAAAAGCTAAGTTGCTTATAATTTATTGGTTTTATGGTTTTTAAAGCCTCGCGGGCAAAAAGAGGAATTGATTATTTTTTTGTAAGCCACCGGTCGGGCTATTTCTTTTGACTCCATCAACAAGTGGATAAAGTAATCGTACTGTTCGGGCTCAATAAAAGGGCTATCTGCCCATATATTTTGGCCCAAATAACGTTTTAAAATCTTACTTAAATCTTGCCGGTTGATTTTTTGCTGCTGGTAAAAAGTAGGGGATAATATTGACGTTATGGTGGCAGGAGAAGAGGACTTAAGCCAGAACTGGGTTTGGTAGATGGCTTTGGTAAAACGTAAAAGGACTTGAGGATGTTCTTGGGCAAAATTTATTCTAGTAACAAAAACCTGGGCCGGAAAATTACCCTTTTCTTGCCCTAAAGAAGCAATTATTTTACCGGCGCCTTCATTTTCAAGTAAAGAAACTACCGGCTCCGCAGCCAACATAAAATCTCCGGTGCCGGCCAGAAAAACCTCCTCACGCAAAGAAGCGGGAATATTAGTAAAAAGAGTTACCTCGCGATATAAAACCAGGTTATTTTTCCGCAAGACGCTTTTCAGAAGGACGGTTTCCTGACTTTCGGGAGAATCAGTAATAATAGCTTTGCCTTTTAAGTTTAACCAAGAAAAGGAAACGTTATTTGGCCGGCCCATTAAAAAAGAGTCGTTCTTAGCTGTTAGCGCCGCAAATATTACTACCGGCTTATTTTCGGCCCGGGCGTAAATGGCCTTTTCCAGGTCAACCAGCGCAATATCAGCTTGGCCAGATAATAAGGCCGGGATTAATGCCTCTTCGGTAGCCCTGGCGGCTGCTTCTACCCTTAGCTTTTGCTCCTGAAAAAAACCTAAATTTCCGGCAATTTCTAGGGTCAGGTAATAAATAGGACGCTGGGTTCCTAAAACCTTTACGGTTTCAGTTTTTTCAGCCAATTTATTATGTTTACCGTGAAGAAAATAAATTCCGGTACCTAAGGCCAGGATTAAAAGAAATAGCAATAATCCACCATATTTATTAAAATATATTTTCACCTCTTCCACCCAAAATATATATACGCCAAACTATAGTCCAATATTAATTATTTGGCTATTAGTATATCTCTATACGAAATGGATGCTTAATTACGTGGAACTGTACTTAGCGTTTAGCTTTCAGTTTTTTTAACGATACTCTCCGCTGGCTCTTTCTTTTTTGATTCTGGCTTGATATACAAAAAACGTTTATTTAGGAAGCGCACCAGGATAGCTAAAACAAGACCAATAGATAAAGTAACCACCAGCGCCAGGATGGTATGCAGATGGTACCAGGCCAAGAGGAAAAGCTGAGCTACCAAAATGGACATTAGCATTAAAGGAAAAGCTACTTTAAAAAAGCCAAAATAGGTAATGGGGTAGCCCTTTTTTTCGGCCAGACCAACAACAATTACATTGGCCGAAGCACCAATAATTGTGCCGTTACCCCCCAAACAGGCTCCTAAGGACAAAGACCACCATAAAAAAGAAAGATCTTGAATTCCGCCCAGGCGGCCAATATCCTGAATTAAAGGAATCATGGTGGCTACAAAGGGAATATTATCCACAAAGGCAGAGCCAATGGCGGAAAGCCAGAGCACAATTACGCCGGTTAGCACTAAAGACCCTCCGGTGGCGTCCACGGCTGCCTTAGCTAAGGCTTCGATTACCCCTACTTTTTCTAAAGCTCCTACCACAATAAAGAGGCCTAAAAAGAAAAAAATAACCGGCCATTCTACAGCCTGAAGGGCATGCTCGGGATCCGATTTGGTGATTAAAAGAAGCAATGCCGCGCCACTTAAAGCCACCACCGAATTTTCTAAATGTAAAAACTGGTGGACACAAAAACCTAAAATAGTCAGACCCAGCACGAAAAGACAGCGGTAAAGGAGCTTGGCGTCCTTAATTTCATCTTGTTCATTTAAAGAAAGAATATTTTGTTTTAAGGCCGGCTCACAATTTAAATCCTTTTGGTAAATAAAACCTAAAATGAAAATAGTAAGAACGTAAATAACTACTATTACCGGAGTAAGGTTTAAGATAAAATCTAAAAAACCAAGACCGGTAGCACTGCCAATCATAATATTTGGGGGGTCGCCAATTAAAGTGGCCGTTCCGCCTATGTTAGAAGCAATGATTTCCGTAATTAAAAAAGGCAGGGGGTTAATTTTAAGCTGATGGGAAATAGCAAAAGTTACCGGGACGATTAATAAAACGGTGGTGACATTGTCTAAAAAAGCCGATAACACGGTCGTTACTAAAGCCAGGGCGGCTAGAATACGCAGCGGTTCACCACCGGCACTTTTAGCGGCTTTCACAGCTAAATATTCAAAAAAGCCGGTGCGGCGGGTAATTCCCACTATAATCATCATGCCGGTTAAAAGACCAATGGTATTAAAATCAATGTAGGCCAGTGCCTTTGTGGGGGTTAGGATACCTGCTACTCCCACCAGGGCGGCACCGCAAAAAGCAACTACTGTGCGGTGAATTTTTTCCGAAATGATAAAGACGTAAACAGCTATAAAAACGGCGATAGCAAAAATTACCTGGGCTTCTGGAGTCAAGAAAGATCCTCCCGTTAAAAAATTAAATAAAAAAGAGAAATATCATTATATAAAAAAAGAAATACATATTAATCTTATTTTCTTTATTCAAACCAAAGAAAATAAGATTAAAAAATTATTCACTTGGCTAAATTATATATTTTACTTAAAAAATTATCAATATTTACGAGAACGTAATATATAGTATAATAAAAAAAGATAAGTTTCTAAATTTATAAATCCCGTAGGCTTTAAAACGTGAGCTTTAAAATAAAAAGGAAAGATATAATGGGGTCAGGGTTAGAAAATTTGGTAAACAGGCAACCCAGAATACAAAATCACGCGGAATTTTTGGTATCAGCAGTTTTGTTGCCCTTAATTGAAAAACCTGACGGAATGCACATCCTTTTTGAAGTTCGGGCTCCTCACATTAACCGGCAGCCAGGAGAAATTTGTTTTCCCGGGGGTAAAATTGAGGAAGCAGAAATTAATAACCCGCAACTTACAGCCGTTCGGGAAACTACGGAAGAATTAGGTTTAAATGGGGAGCAAGTTCAAATAGTCGGGGCCTTGGATTATTTAATTGGCCCGATGGGGTTTCTGGTTTATCCTTACGTGGGGAGAATAACCGCACCGCAAAAGATTATACCCAATCATTCGGAAGTAAAAGAAACATTTACCGTGCCGGTTGATTTTTTCTTAAAGAATCCACCGCGGGTAAGTTCCATAGATGTGGCGACTCGTTTTGCCTTGGATTTCCCTTTTGAAAAAGTGTCTGCCGTTTATGATAAAAAATGGCGCCTAAGTTGGCGTCTGAAGGTATACTTTTTTGAATACGAACAAAGGGTTATTTGGGGGGCAACAGCCAAAATTGTAGTTAATTTTGTTCAAGTATGCTGGCCTGAGAATATTTATTACCGTCGTTTATATTAAAAAATATTTTTAACTTGCCTTTAGTATATTATCTTGATTGGTGGAAGAAAAAAAGATAAAATAATAAGAAAGTTACGTTAAAGGTGATCCAAATGACAAAGAAGACTTTAGATGTAAAGAAAATTCGCGAAATTATTCGGCTTAGCGAAACCGGCAACATAGGTCAAAGGAGAATTGCCAGGGATCTTAATGTTCCTAGACTTATGGTGGCTCAATATTTAAATGATCTTCCCGCAAGCGGGCTTACATACGAACAAACCAAAAATATGACTGACAGTCAGATACTGGCTCTTTTTGAAAAGCAAAAAACAAAAACACATTCAACAAACTTGAAGCAAAAAATGTCTTCGCCCGATGGGGAAAATATAGAAGTAAATACTTCATATCCGATATCTAGCCGGGTAGAGTTCATGGGAAGAATCCACGAAAGACAAGAAAAAATAAGAGACTTTCTTGAAATTAGTGATAACGGATTATCTGTTTGGACAAAAACTCCGGGCGGTAAGGCCTTGTCAAGAGGGTGTCAATCATGTAAAGCCGGGAGGTGGCAATGTCTCTTCGTTGGTAAAAAATGTAACGTAGATTGCGTATATTGCCCTCAAGGTACAAGACAGGAAAAGATAGCTGCACCAGAACGTCCTGGACTCATAAATGATAGCTATAATATTGAAGATATAAAAAATATATTTAACCGCCCTGATTCAATATGGACAGGCTCAAATATCCAAGGCATTGGCTATTCGGGAGGAGAGCCATTTTTATATCTTGACAAAGTTATTGATTTGACAAAATTCGTATCCAAATATCATGGTCACATCTACCAGTGGATATATACAAATGGCTTACCCGTCACCGAAGATAAGCTAAAAGCCGTATATGATAGTGGGGTAAAAGAAGTAAGATTTCACCTTGGTGCTACTGATTTTAATAAGGAAGTCTTGAAAAAGATAGAATTGGCAAAAAAAATAATGGATTACGTGAATGTTGAGACGCCATCGAATCCTGAGCTAAAGGAATTTTTGATTGATAAAAAAGGGATATTCTTATTAGAAGATATTGGAGTGTATCAAATAAATCTTGGCGAGCTTAGCGGAATATCGGTAGATGAGATAGAGAGGTTCCCCCTTGGGTTTAGAAGGGCGCTAGAATATTTTCAACAGTATGAATTGTATCTTTATGATTCCATAATTGGCAAGTCAGTTACGGGTAGAGATTTGTCACAAATTTACATCTCCCCTACCATATCTAGAGAAATAACCTATGATATAATGGAATATGCGGTTGACAATAAGATAGACATATTAATAAATGATTGTTCTCAGGATGCCAAATATATTCAAAGGTTTCAGAAAAATTTATTTGAGTACCATATGGATATATTAATAACTAATTGGCTTCAAGATGATAAATATGTACAAATGCTTCAGGAAAATATTAATGAACAAAAACTAAATTTGATGGCGAAACATACCCAACCTCAAAAGGAAGATTGGGTGAAGTTATTAATCCAAAAAATTAGCTACAAAGATGAAAGAGGCTACCATTTTAAACTGGGAGATCTTAAAAGGTCATTTAGTGATTTAAGCCGGAATTTTTAGTTTTTTTCCTTTTCTTGAGGCGGTGATAATAGCTGCAAAAATTAAGCTCATTCCTATAAACTGAAGAGGGCCTACTGATTCTTTAAAAAAAATATAGGCTAGTATTGTTGCCCCAACAGGTTCTCCAAGAATGGAAATGGCTATCAGGCTTGTTTTCAAATTTTTTAGGGCCCAATTAATTGAAGTGTGCCCTATTAGTTGGGGGATGAGGGCCAGAAGCACCATATATAAGTAAGAGGTAGACCGGTAGCCGGTAAAGGGTATTTTCATCACCACGGATATTACCAGCAGAAATATAGCGCTGCTGGTAAATACTACGGTCACATAGGGTAATATATCAAGTTTTTCTCTTACTTTGCTCCCCACAATTAAATAACCGCTGGCCATAATTGCCCCAATCAAGGCGAGGACGTCTCCTGCCATTACCTTTTTATTATACAGGGTTAATTCATGAATTCCGCTGTCACCCGATACAATCATAATACTTCCCAGAAGGCACAGAACAATTCCTATAACCAGCTCGATTTCTTGTTTTTCTTTAAACAAGAAATAAGAAAAGAGCCCCACAAAAATTGGATTTGTCGTAACCAGAACCACACTGCTGGCAACAGAAGTGTATTTAAGAGAGGTTATCCAGGCAATAAAGTGAAAAGCTAAAAAAAGACCCCCTACAAGGGAAAAAAGAAGGTCTTTTTTGGGTACCTCTTTAAGAGAATGTCCTTTCAATTTAAAAATTATAAACAGAATAACAGAAGCCACCCCAAGACGGTACGCGGCGATCATAATTGCCGGAACATCACTGCATAATTTTATAAAAATTGAAGCAAACGATAAAGATATAATTCCCGTTAAAAGTATAAATATGGTTTTAATCATTTAGCTTGATTTACAAAACCCGCCCGTCAAAAAATTGTGAGTTTTGAAAAACACCTTTCCTCTTTTGGCTGTTTTTTTTCTTTAGCCATTACTTTTCGGTTCCTCAATTAAATTTGTTATAATATTTTTTATTTTAAATGTATATTATACTGGAAAAAAAACTGTTAAAATAGGTATTGTTGATTTTATTTTTTTGTCCTTTTCTTTTATATTCTTTTGAGGGAGGAATATTGTTTGACGGAAAATCAAATTTATCCGCCTCCTTACTTTGTTGACTGGGCCATTACCAATAAGTGCAACTTAAATTGCCTGCACTGCCGGGGTATGCCCGCCCAGGAGTTGACCGGGGAGGAAACGCTGGAAGTGGCGGCCCAAATTCCGGCCCTATCTCCGCAGTGGGTGATTATTGAGGGAGGAGAACCCCTTTTACGTCCGGAAATTTTTGAAGTAATAAAGCTATGCGGCCAAGGGGCACGGCAAATATACCTTATTACTAACGGCATGTTGCTTAATGAAAGCATAGTGGCGCAACTGGCCTCTTTAAAGGTAAAGGTAATGTTAAGCGTTGACGGGACAGATAAAAAAAGTTACGAGGAAGTACGGCGCGGGGCTAATTTTTACCAGTTAAAAGAAGCCGGCGCGCTTTTAAAAAATTACGGGATTTTTGATGCTTGCAATATGACTCTGGGACAACACAATTACCGTCAAATAGAAGATATGTTTAATTTTGCCGCTGTGCTAGGAGTACCTAAAATTGTTTTTTTAGGCCTAAAACCCTGTGACAATTACCAGGATTACGTATTAAAAGGGGAAAATTACTCCCAAATTATTCCTTTGGTGGTGGCTTTGCAGGCCAAGTCTAAAATAGAAATAGTTTTTGACGAGCCCTTTTTTAAACCCTTTTTAGCTGCCCGCGGCATCCCTTTTACTTTGCCTGTCGCAAACGGCATTGTTGTTTCCTCCCTTAGTAATTGCATCTTTGGGGACTATCTTTTTATTGAGTCTAATGGTGAGGTTAAACCATGCACTTTTGCGCCAATAAGCCTGGGTAGTTTAAAAGAAAAGTCTTTAAAGGAAATTTGGGAAGAAACGCAAAATTCTAAGCTAATCAATAAAATTAAAGATTTAAGTACCCGGCAAGGGAGTTGCCAAAAGTGTAAATATTTAAATATTTGCGGTGGCTGTCGCTCTCGGACCTTTGCTTTAACCGGGGACTGGTTAAAAGCTGATCCTGCCTGTCCTTTTAATATTGACGATTATTTTCTCAAAGGAGGAGAAAGATGAGAATAGTAGGTATTGACCCAGGAACGTACAGTTTTGACCTTTTTGGTCTGGAAGATGACGCTAAAATTATTATTGATGAGGCTGTAAGTTCGACCCAGGTTTTTAATAATCCCTTTTTGTTAATGGAAAAATTAGAGGCCCTAATGCCTCTGGATGCCATTGTTGGTCCTTCGGGTTACGGCATACCGTTAAAAAATATTCGGGATATGTCCGGGTCTGATCTGGCAAACATGATTCCTTTAGATACCGAAGTAGCCGTAAACGAGGGAATTAAGCTTTTGCTTTTGGAAATGAAAGCCCGAAAGTACCCCGTATGGTTTACCCCAGGGGTGAGCCAACTTAAAACTGTTCCCCGTTACCGGAAGTGGGGTAAAAAGGACATGGGAACCGCCGATAAGGTTTGTTGTGTGGCTCTAGGAATTAAGGACCAGAGTGAACGCCTAAACCTTCCCTACCACCAGACCTCGTTTATCTACCTTGAAGTGGGGTATGGCTTTACGGCCGCAATGGGTGTGGCCAACGGTAAGATCGTAGATGGTATTGGCGGGACAAACGGGGCCTTTGGTTTTCTATCCGGGGGCGGAATGGACGCTGAAGTAGCCATCCGGTTAAAATCACCTACCCAGGAAGTTTGTTTTGCCGGGGGCATAAAAGATTTTGTCTGCAGCCTTAACGGAGATAAAGATATTGAACCGGAAGATTTAAAAAATTACCCGGAAGGAATGCTTCTTTGGGCGGAAAATATAGCCAAAGATGTGTCCTCTTTGCTGGTTTCTGTAACTAACCCTAAAGAAATTATTCTGTCGGGCAGGTTAATGAAAGATAATTTTATAAGGGATAGCTTTACCGCCACCCTGGAAAAGTACGGGAAGGTGGTTCTGGTAAACAAACCATCAATAGTAGCCAAAGAAGCAGCCTGTGGGGCTTACCTTATCGGGGAAGGAATTCTGGGTGGAAAATATTATAAATTAGTTAAAGAAATAAGTCTTTTATCTTAAAAATAGAGGTAAGCTTTATGTCTTTGTGCTTTGTTGACAGAAAAAATAAAAATAGATAGGATATATTAGCGTAGGATTAAAATTAAGGAAAGTAGGAGATTTTATTTTTAATGGGCCATGATAATTTGCCCACCACTTATGAACCGCAGAAAGTGGAAGGTAAGTGGTATCGTTACTGGGAAGAAAATAAATTTTTTCAAGCTAAAAAGAAGAGAGAGCAAAAACCTTTCTGTATGGTGATGCCCCCCCCTAATGTTACCGGGGAACTGCATATGGGGCATGCTTTAAATAACACCTTACAGGATATTTTAATCCGCTGGCGCCGGATGCAAGGCTTTAATAGCCTTTGGGTTCCTGGGACCGACCACGCTGGTATTGCTACCCAGGCAAAGATGGAAGAACAGTTAGCCGAGGAAGGTCTTTCCAGAGACGCTTTAGGACGGGAGGAATTCTTGGCCCGGATATGGGCGTGGAAGGAAAAATATGGCGGGCGTATTACCGGCCAGCTCAGTCGCCTGGGTGCATCTTGTGATTGGCAGCACGAGCGTTTTACCATGGACACCCTTTATTCGGAGGCAGTACGCGAGGTATTTATTCGCCTTTATGAGCAAGGATTAATTTACCGGGATTATTATATTATCAACTGGTGCCCGCGTTGCCATACCACCATTTCTGATATTGAAGTGGAACATAAAGATATAGCGGGTAAACTTTATTATTTTAAATATCCCTTTAAAGATAATGGAGGGTATCTTCCCATTGCTACCACCAGGCCGGAAACTATCTTGGGCGACGTAGCTGTGGCCGTAAACCCTAAAGACGCCCGTTTTCGCCATTTAATAGGTAAAACATTGATTCTTCCCCTGGTAGGACGGGAAATGCCGGTTATAGCCGACGATTACGTAGACCCGTCTTTTGGGACCGGGGCGGTTAAGATTACCCCAGCCCACGACCCAAATGACTTTGAAGTGGGGAAAAGACATCACCTTCCTCAGGTTCAAGTAATTAACACCCGCGCCGAAATGACGGAAGAGGCTGGTGTGTACCAGGGACTGGACCGCTGGGCCTGTCGCGAAAAAATTGTTTTTGACCTTAAAGAGCACGGTTATTTAATTAAAACAGAAGACCACCAGCACGCGGTAGGCCATTGTTATCGCTGCCAAACTGTTATCGAGCCTATGCTTTCCAGGCAGTGGTTTGTCTGCATGAAACCCTTGGCCCAGCCGGCCATTAAGGCTGTTCAAGAAGGTCAAATCCGTTTTATTCCGGAGCGCTTTGCCAAAATATATTTAAACTGGCTGGAGAATATTCGGGATTGGTGTATTTCCCGCCAGCTTTGGTGGGGGCATCGTATTCCGGTTTGGTACTGCCGGGACTGTGCCGAAATTATAGTCTCCCACCAAGCACCACTAAAATGCAGTCGTTGTGCCGGTACCAATTTAGACCAGGACCCTGACGTACTGGATACCTGGTTTTCTTCTGCCCTGTGGCCCTTTGCTACTCTTGGCTGGCCGCAAAAAACCGTTGACCTGGCGTATTATTATCCCACCTCTGTTTTAGTTACCGGCCGGGATATTATCTTTTTCTGGGTGGCGCGCATGATTTTTAGCGGGCTTGCCTTTATGGGTGATGTGCCTTTCCAGGAAGTATTCATTCACGGCTTAGTTCTGGATGCTCAAGGACGCAAAATGAGTAAGTCTTTAGGCAACGGGATTGACCCTATTGAGGTTATTAAAAGCCACGGGGCGGACAGTTTGCGCTTTATGCTGGTGACCGGCAACACACCTGGTAATGATTTACGCTTTTATTTTGAACGTTTGGAGGGGGCGCGTAATTTTGCCAATAAAATTTGGAACGCTTCCCGATTTGTAATTATGAACTTAAATGGATACCAGCCAGGAAAAAGCCCTAGCCCCGACCATTTTACCCTGGCCGATTGGTGGATTTTAAGCCGCTACCATACCGTGATTAAAGAGGTGACTGGTAATCTGGCGGCTTATGAACTGGGTGAGGCCGCCCGGGTTTTGTATGAATTTATCTGGAATGAACTTTGTGATTGGTATATTGAACTGGCTAAACCTCGTTTATACGGGAGTGCTATTGACGCTGGGAGGGAGCACCTTACAAAAGATATTACTGACCGGCAGACGGCCCAATACGTTTTAGTTGAAGTTTTAAGGGGTACTTTAGAAATGCTTCATCCCTTTATGCCCTTTATTACTGAGGAAATTTGGCAGCGCTTACCTCACCAGGGAAACACCATCATGCAGGCAAAGTGGCCGGTAGAAAATGTAAAGTGGATTAGGCCGCAAGCACAAGCCCAAGTAGAAGTTATCATGAATGTGGTAAAAGCAATCCGGCACATCCGGAGTGAAATGCACATCCCGCCCGGGAAAAAGGCCGAAGCTATTATAATTACCCCGGCAGATGAGGTAGCCACCTTGCTTGACCGGTGGTCTTTTTACGTGGAAAACCTGGCCCAGTGCCAGGTAAAAATCTACCCTGAACTGGCGGAAAAGAAAACTCAGGCCGCCCACGCCGTAACCCGCGAGGTGGAAATATTTGTACCTTTAAAGGGCTTAATTGATTTAGAAAAAGAAACAGCCAGGTTGTACAAAGAATTAACGGTATTGGAAAAAGAACTGGCCAGGGTGCAGGACAAGTTAAAAAAGGATAGCTTTTTAACCAAAGCGCCAACGGAAATAATAGCCAAGGAGCGCGCTAAGGAATCGGAGTTCTTAACCAAACAAGCAGCCGTAAAAGAACGGCTGGTACTATTGGAAGGCAAGGATTAGCGTAATTAAAGTATGGGTATGGTTGTTATACCGTTTTTAAGTAGGGGCGTTAATTTAACGCCCCTACCAACCAGCTTCCACTTAGGGGGATAAGGTGGATTATCGAGGGGTGCAAGACTATTTATCAGAATTAACCCGCTTGGGGGTTAACCTTGGTTTGGGACGGATTAAGGAACTTTTAAAACGCCTGGGCAATCCTCACCATCACTTACGGGTCATTCATGTCGGCGGTACTAACGGCAAAGGTTCTACTACGGCCATCCTGGGCAGTATTTTAAATGCGGCCGGTTACAAAACAGGTGTTTTTACTTCCCCCCACCTTTATTGTTATACGGAGCGTTTTTGTTTGGGTGGAAAGAAAATTGACCCCGCCCGCTTAAAGGACCTGCTTACCCTTGTTTCTTCTGTTCAATCAGAAATGGTGGCTGAAGGATACGGACACCCTACTGAATTTGAGGTTATTACGGCGGTTGCTTTACGGTATTTTTACGAAGAAGAAGCAGACCCGGTGATTTTAGAAGTAGGTTTGGGCGGGTCTTTGGATGCTACTAACGTAGTTGAGCCTATGGTTAGCCTAATCACTAATGTCTCCATAGACCATACGGAATACCTGGGGAGGACAATTAAAGAAATTGCGCTAAACAAAGCCGGTATTATTAAGGAAAATGTGCCCTTAATTACGGCTTGCGATGAAAGGCAAGCCCTGGCCGTTATCTTTAGCTTGTGCCGGCAGAAAAAAGCTCCTTTATTTTGGGTTAAAAGTCAAGCCGCAGGGGCGTTAAATTTGACGCCCCTATACCGGCAAATACCCGTGGCCGGGCAGGTTACCTGGGAAAGTAAAAATTTTTCTTTAAGCGGGCAGGATTTTACGGTTAAAGGAATAAAGGATACTTATGAAGCTCTTTTTTTACCTTTGCTTGGGCGTTATCAATTAATCAATGCTACCCTGGCTATTGCGGCCATAGAAGTTTTACGGGAATTTGGCTACAAAGTTAGTAAACAGGCTATCCGGCAAGGTCTGGCAGTTGTCCGTTGGCCAGGGCGGTTTGAAATTATCAGGCAAAATCCTACGGTGGTAGTTGATGGGAGCCATAACCACGCCGGAGCTAAAAATTTACGTCAGGCCCTGGACGATTATTTTAAAGGAAAGGAAATAATAATGGTATTGGGTGTGTTAAAAGATAAGGAGTACCCAAAAATTGTGGCCGAACTGGCCCCGCGTGCCAAAGCAGTTATTATTACTAAGCCCCGCAATCCCCGGGCTTTGGATTGCCGTGTATTGGCGGCCGAAGCGGCAAAGTACGTAAATCAAGTGCTGGTCAAAGAAACTGTACCGGCCGCGCTGCACCAGGCATTGAAGGCGGCTATGCCGGAAGAAGTTATTTGTTTTACCGGTTCTTTGTACCTGGTGGCTGAGGTTTTAAGCGAACTTCAATATCAGTCGTCAGTCGTCGGGATTATATCCTGACACTGACGACCGAATTGAACGTGCATTTTTGCCATTGATTTCTGACGTCTGACGTCTGACATCCGACAACCGAATTCGGCAGCATTATTTTTAAGGAGAGTAAGAGTTAATGGCCGTTTGGGAAATAGGCATTTTGTTGCTTAGTCTAGGGTTAATCTTAATTAGTGCCGGTTTTTTTACCAACGGTGTTGAATGGTTAGGTAAGAAAATGAATCTTACCGTAGGGGCGGTGGGCAGCATCCTGGCGGCTATAGGGACAGCTATGCCGGAGACAATTATCCCGCTAATTGCTATTTTATTTAGCCGCGGTGAAGTAGGGCACGAAATCGGGATCGGGGCTATTTTAGGAGCCCCTTTTATGCTTGGTACTCTGGCCCTCTTTTTAAGCGGGGGATCAGTATTAGCCTTTAAAAAGGTACGTCAGGAAAATTACCCCCGTATTGAACCCGAACCTTTGGTAATCCGGCGGGACCTGACTTTTTTTGTGCCCTTATACACCTTAGCTGTTTTGGCTACTTTTTTCAGTTGGCCCTTAAAAATAGCGGTAGTGGTAGTTTTGATTATGGCGTATTTGTTTTTTGTTTATCATACCATTACCTGTGGAGAAAAATGTGCTGGTGAAGAAGTAGAGATGGATCCCCTCTTAATAGCCCGTAAATCTACCAATCCCCCCTTATTTTTAGTCCTTCTCCAGATAGGAATAGCTTTAGCCGGGATCATAATAGGGGCAAAGTTTTTTGTAGACGGAATTAAAGCTTTATCCGTCTTATGGGGTATACCAGCCCTAATTTTTTCCTTGCTTATTGCTCCTTTGGCCACGGAAATGCCCGAAAAAATTAACAGTATTATCTGGTTAGGCCAGCGTAAAGACACTATGGCTTTGGGTAATATCACCGGGGCTATGGTCTTTCAAGGTTCGATAATTCCGGCGGTCGGTATTTTGCTTACCTCATGGGTTCTTTCTGAGGCTGCTTTGTTAAGTGCTATTTTGGCTTTAGTATCCGCCCTGTTTACCTTAACGATAATTAAGTACCGGGGATTTTTAGACGCCCGGCATTTGTTGACTTACGGAGGGGTTTTTTACCTTGTTTTTTTAATTGCTGCTCTTACGGGTATTATAAGTTGATTAAACATTAGCTTGTTCAATTAAAGGCAAAGTGTTAAACTGTGTTTAGCGATCAGTAGGGGCGTATTGCCATACGCCCCTACAAAAAGCGGGGATGGTTATGGCTAAAAATATAAAGATAAAACAAAACAGGCAAAATCCATGGTTTTTAGGCCTTCTCTTGATAGTTGGGGGCCTGATTGGAAATGTGGTGGCTGGTATGCTTACTTTACCTGTTTTAAAAGCCACGGCTTCTTTTGGCCTTCCCACGGCGACCTTGGACTTAAGTTTTTTTAAGCTTACTTTTGGCTTTACTATTGCCTTAGGTCCTTTAACGGTTTTAGGGATGCTCTTTGGTTATTTTCTTTATAAAAGGTTATAAATGCTAAAGTAAAGGGACAAAGGATTTTTTCTTGAAATTTAAAATTTATAATTCTAATAACGGGGAAAGGGGTTAGGTAATTGCGTTTAGGCCTGTTCTCCAAGGATATGGGGATTGATTTAGGTACGGCAAATTCCCTGGTTTATGTTCGGGGCAGGGGAATAGTTTTAAGAGAACCTTCGGTGGTGGCTATTCAGCAGGACACCCACCGTGTTTTAGCCGTAGGGTCAGAGGCCAAGCAAATGATTGGCCGTACGCCCGGAAATATTGTCGCCATCCGTCCCATGAAAGACGGGGTAATTGCTGATTTTGACGTTACCCAAAGCATGATTAAATATTTTATTGCCAAGTCATTGCGTAACCGCACCTTTTTAGTCCGGCCCCGGGTGGTGATTTCCGTTCCTTCTGGGGCAACGCCGGTAGAGGAACGTGCCGTAAGGGAAGCCGCGCTGCAAGCCGGGGCGCGGGAAGTGTACTTGATTGAAGAACCCATGGCAGCCGCCATTGGTATTGGTTTGCCGGTGCACGAACCGACGGGGAATTTAATTGTTGATATTGGGGGAGGGACAACAGAAGTAGCGGTTATTTCCTTGGGTGGTATTGTTACTAGCCGTTCTATCCGGGTGGCTGGCGATGAAATAGATGAGGCGATTATTCAGCACGTAAAAAAAGTTTTTAATCTTTTAATTGGGGAACGTACGGCGGAAGAAATTAAGGTTGAAATTGGTTCTGCTTACCTTCAGGAAGAAGAGCAAACTTACGATATCAGGGGGCGAGATTTAATTAACGGCTTACCCAAAACAGTGAGCATTACTAACACAGAAATTTATAAAGCCTTATCTGAACCGGTGGCGGCCATCCTGGAAACCATTAAGGCTACTTTAGAGCAAACCCCGCCTGAGCTATCCGCAGACATTATGGACCGCGGGGTGATGATGGCCGGCGGGGGAGCGTTATTAAAGGGTCTGGACAAGCTGGTTAGCGAGCAAACCGGGATGCCGGTTCATGTGGCGGAAGATCCCCTCTTAGCGGTAGCTTACGGGACCGGCCGGGTATTGGAAAATATTGACTTACTGCGCCGGGTATTGATTAACCCTAGAAAACTTACTTAAATAAAAGGGGTGGTAAAGTTGCCCCGCCCCCCGCTGGGTAAAATACTGCTTTTATTAGCGGTATTGATTTTTTTACTGGTTATCCTTAAAGCCACGGCTAAAAATGAGCTTGCGCCGCCTGCGAAGACTCTAAGGGATGTGCTGGCTCCGGTAAGCAAGATAACTATGCAGACCGGGCAAGCAATACGTAATGTTTTAAAATTACCTGTTTCCCTGGTTAAAGCGGTAAAACAAAACCAGGAACTAAAAGAGAAAATTAGCCGGCTTGAAGAGCAGTTACGGGAAGCTAATGAATACCGGTTGGAGAACCAGCGATTAAAAAAATTACTGGATTTTAAAGAAACGAAAATCAAAACTACCGGCATAAGTGTTTATAGCGCGGCCGTAATTGGCCGTGATTTGAATAACTGGTTTGGTACTATTACCATAAACAAAGGGGCTAGAGAAGGATTAAAGGTAAATATGACCGTTATTACTCCGGCCGGTCTGGCAGGAAGGGTTATTTCGGTTAGCCAGAAAACAGCCGAGGTCTTATTGATTACTGATCCGCGCAGCGGGGTAAGTTGTCTGGTTCAGGAAAACCGTGCCCCTGGCTTGGTGGAAGGGATGAGTGGCAACACTAATCAGTTGCAGATGATCCATATTCCCACTGATTTTAAAATCCAAAAAGATCAAACAGTGATAACTTCTGGTTTAAGCGATTTATATCCCCGTGGTCTTTCGGTAGGAAGAATTAAAAAGGTGACCCGGGAGCCTTCGGGTTTATTTTTTAAGGCTACAATTCAGCCTTTTGCGGATTTTAATCGTTTGGAAGAAGTGCTTATTTTTTAAACAACGGGATAGAATCCTGACGACCGACGACCGACAAGGCAGGTTTTTAAATTGTCCAATTTTGTATTGTTTGGGTTTTTTGCCGTAGCCGTATTTCTTCAATTTACCGCTTTAAATTTTATCCAGATAGAGGGTGTAAAACCTGATTTAGGGCTGGTTATGGTAATTTTTGTCGCTTTTTTACGTGGTTACAAGGCCGGGTGTTGGTGGGGATTTGTAGGAGGATTGTTAGAGGATATTTACACCGGTAACTTTTTTGGTTTAAATATCCTGATTAAAATGTTTATCGGTTGCCTGGTAGGATTGGTTGAAAAACAATTTTATAAAGACAGCCTTTTGGTAGT
Source organism: Peptococcaceae bacterium SCADC1_2_3 (assembly GCA_000681355.2). Taxonomy (GTDB): domain Bacteria; phylum Bacillota; class Desulfotomaculia; order Desulfotomaculales; family Nap2-2B; genus SCADC1-2-3. The sequence goes on along the minus strand of JJNX02000005.1, from coordinate 40,934 downwards.
GGTTATAACTACTTGGTTTGCTTCCATTATTAGTGGTCTGGTGCAGTATACTTTATTAACTTACGCTGGTTTTTTAGTTTCACCCGGCCCGGTTCTGGTGAAAATAATTCTTTTGGTCTCTTTTTATAACGCTATAACGGTACCCTTTCTTTACCGTTGGTTTTCACGCGCCAGTAAATTATATATTCCTAATTAGAAATCAGGCGTTGGCCACTCAATTACCATGATAAGTAAAAGAGAAGAGAGAGAGAGGGGTTAAGTGGCAAGCGCAGGTCAACTATGATTTAAAAAAGGAAATTTACTTATGGAAAAAAAAGAGCTTGAAAAAAAGACGCGCGTTCTCCTAGCTTTAATTTTGGGGGCGTTGATAATACTTTTTCTACGGCTGGGCTTTTTACAATTGGTTAAAGCGGATGAGTACCGGACTTTAGCCCGCCAAAATCACCTGCGGTTAACCCGCCTGTCCGCTCCCCGCGGGGAGATATTTGACCGTAAAGGCGTTAGGATAGTAAGCAATCGTCCTGTTTATACCATTTCTTTGACCAATTTGGGTTTAAAGGAATCGGCTCAGGTGGTAAATTATTTGGCCGAATTACTGCAAGGGGAAAAATCTTTTCAGGGAAAAACCCGAGCGCAAATTAAAACCGAAATTCAAGCTAAAATAACTAAATTTACCAAAAACAGGGAGGTAGAAGAAAAATTTCCTCTTGGCGAACCAATAAAAATAGCCCGCGACATTACCCCCCAAACTATTTTTAAAATAGAGGAGCAACGTTTAAAATTACCCGGGGTGGTGGTTGATGTTGAGCCGGAGCGTAAATATCCTTACGGGGATTTATTGGTGCCGGTGGCGGGTTACATTGGGGAGATTAACGAGCATGAGTTGGCGGCTCATAAGGACGAAGGTTATTACTTAAAGAATTTGATTGGTAAAGAAGGCCTGGAAAAATTTTATGAACCATACTTAAGGGGCACGCCGGGTGCACGCCAGGTGGAAGTAGATGCATTGGGCCGGCCCGTACGTGACTTAGGGATTAAAGAAGCCGTGCCGGGAAACAATTTATTTTTAACCATTGACGCTCACCTGCAGCGCCTTACTCAGGATGCTTTGGCTCAAGGGATAAAGCGTGCTTTAACTGCCGGCTACCCAAAGGCCCGGGCCGGGGCAGCCGTGGCGCTTTCAGTATATTCAGGAGAAATACTGGCCATGGCCAGCTATCCTGCCTATGATCCGAATATTTTTGTAGGAGGAATTCGAGAGAAAGACTGGGCGGAGGTAAATGAAAAAAAAGCCTTAATAAACCGGGCCCTATCTCGTTATCCTCCTGGTTCGACTTTTAAAATGGTTACGGCTACGGCCGCCTTAGAAAGTAAAAAAATTACCGGTGCCTACGCTCTTAATTGTACCGGTTATTATAAATATAAAAAAGACTGGAAGCCACATGGACGCGTAGACTTACGTAAAGCTTTGCAGGTTTCCTGTGATGTTTTTTTTTGGACTTTGGGTGTGTTAACCGGACCTGAAAAAATGGCTTATTATGCCCGGGAATATGGCCTGGGCGAAAAAACCGGGGTGGATTTACCCGGTGAAGAAGCAGGACGGGTTCCTAACCCGGCCCAAAAATATGAAAAATGGCAAAAAGAGTTAGTAAGGATAAAAAAAGAAATTGACCAAATAAGACAAGAGAATCGGAGCTCAAGAGGAAAACTGGCTGACTTAGAGCAAAAGAGGAGTAAAATTGAATGGGAATTAAAATGGCGGGAGTACGATACGCTGGATATGGCTATTGGCCAGGGAGATAATTATTATTCCCCTTTACAACTGGCTAATTATTTAGCAGCCATGGTTAACGAAGGAATTGTTTATCGTCCTTACCTGGTGAAAAAAATAGTCACCCCTGACGGAAGGTTATTGCGGAAAGTTGATCCTCAGGAAGTACGTAAAGTAAATGCTTCGACCCAAACTTTAAAAATAATTAAAGAGGGCTTGCACCTAACTACTTTGCCTCCTGCTGGAACGGCCGCAGGGGTTTTTGCCGGGGTGCCGTATAAAGCTGGGGCTAAAACAGGTACGGCCGAAGTTCACGGGCATGATAACCACGCTTTAATCCTGGCTTTTGCTCCTTACGAAAAACCTGAAATAGCCGTAGCGGTGGTAATAGAATACGGCGGCAAGGGAAGCGGGATGGCCGGGCCGGTAGCCAGGCAAATCCTGGATGGTTATTTTGATTTAGATAAAACTAAACTGACTTTAGCCCCTGAGGAAACCGGTCAATCGCTGGCTGACCAGCCCCCGGCCCAAAATAGACCGCCAGAGCTAAAGCCGCGTAAGCTGACTATTCAAAGAGAGGTATATCAAGAGTAAGAATTAGTTATCAATTGATTACTTTTTTAATTTTTTTTATTTTAGCAGGAAATGGTTTTTTATTGTAGAATTAATACAGCAAAACGGGAGGATATTATTTTGGCCAGTGAAGCAAAGAAAGAAACACCATCTTCACCAGAAAAAACATTAACCGGAATAAAAAGTAATTTTATTGATTCAAATACTATTTTAGTTCAGCGTACTTTACGCGCCGGTCAAAAAATTCATTTTAATGGTAACGTGGTTATCCTTGGAGACGTTAATCCCGGGGCAGAGGTAGTAGCGGCGGGTAATATTATTGTAATGGGTAATGTCCGCGGCGTTGTTCACGCGGGAGCGGAAGGGGACACCCAGGCAGTGGTAATGGCTTTTCGCCTGCAGCCCATCCAACTAAGAATTGCCAATCACATCACTCGTTCTCCGGATGAAGAAGAAATGTCTGGTACTTATCCGGAAGTAGCTCACATTAAAGATGGCGTGGTGACCATTGAAGCTTTTTCCACCGGCGGAGAACGATAGAGAAATAGTAGGGGCTGGTTGGTAGGGGCGTTAAATTTAACGCCCCTACACAAAGGATTTTTTTTGGGCAGACAAGGGGACGGTTCTCCTTGTCAACCGTCTACTTGTCTGCCAGTTTACAATTCTAAAAAAGGGTTAGAAAGGAGGCGCGTATCCAATATGGGCGAGGTAATTGTAGTAACTTCCGGAAAGGGGGGGGTGGGTAAAACCACTACTACGGCTAATCTGGGAGTGGGTTTGGCTGCTTTAGGACATAAAGTAGCTTTAATAGATGCCGATATAGGTTTACGTAATTTAGACGTTTTATTGGGCTTGGAAAATCGCATTGTTTATGACCTGACAGATGTTACCGGGGGTCGTTGTCGTTTAAAGCAAGCTTTAATTAAAGATAAACATTGTGAGGGGCTTCATCTTTTACCAGCCTCACAAACAAAAGATAAGACGGCGGTAAATCCGGAAGAAATGAAAAAATTATGTCAGGACATAGCCCAGGAATTTGAATACGTAATTGTTGATTGTCCGGCCGGCATTGAGCAGGGATTTCGCAATGCAATTGCCGGGGCGGATAAGGCCATTGTAGTCACCACCCCCGAAGTGGCGGCAGTAAGAGATGCAGACCGGATTATTGGTCTTTTGGAAGCGGCCGAATTACGCAATCCCAAGCTTATTATTAACCGTTTTCGCTATAAGATGGTCCAGCAAAAAGACATGATGAGCATTGAAGATATTATTGATATCTTAGCCGTTGACTTGTTAGGGGTGGTGCCGGAAGATGAGCAGGTGGTTGTTAGTACAAATAAAGGGGAGTCGGTTATCCAGGATGAGCGTTCGCGCTCCGGTCAGGCTTTTCGTAATATTGTGCGACGAATTAAAGGGGAAGCCATCCCCCTGATGAATCTGAATCAAAACGGAATGTTAAACAAACTGCGCCGGATTATTGGGCTAAAGTAAGATAGGGATTAAAGAAAGGGGGAAACGGCCTTGTTGGAATTTCTAACCCGTCTTTTTAGCCGGGAAAGCAGCACTAGCAAAGATATAGCCAAAGAGAGATTGCGTTTGGTTTTAGTTCATGACCGGGCCGGTGTGTCACCACAATTACTTCAGGCCCTTAAATCAGAATTAATTAAAGTAATTTCCAATTATATGGAAATTGATGAACAGGGTTTAGAAGTTAATTTGGACAGCAGCGAAAATCAGGTAGCCTTAATTGCCAATATTCCCATAAAGCAAATGAAGCGATTACCGGAAAATATAGTTTCCGGTCCCTAAACGGGAGGAAAGGGTGTTGTTTAATAAAAGGCTGTATAAAAGCCTGGACCATACTTTGCTTGGGGCTACATTTATTTTAATTTTTTTTAGTCTAATAATGATTGGGAGCGCCACCCTTGAATATACTCCTAGCTCTTTGCGGCAATTTGAAAATTTAAATATATTTTTACGTTTATTACATTTGGACTATACTTATTTTAGCAAGCAAATTTTATGGATTTTTTTAGGTTTTGGGATCATGGCTTTGATGGTTTATGTTCCTTACGAAGATATAATTAAGCAAGCCCGTTTTCTTTACGCCCTTAACTTATTTATGCTAATTATGGTTTTATTTGTAGGACATACTGCTTTAGGAGCGCAGCGCTGGATTCAAATTGGTCCTTTAACCTTTCAACCTTCTGAATTTGCTAAGCTTTTAATCATTATTACCTTTGCCGCCTTTTTGGCTAAAAGAGAAGGACGGCTTAACAGTTGGTCAGGGCTATGGCCGTGTTTTTTATATGTAGGTTTACCCTTCATAATTATTTTAAAACAACCTGATTTGGGTACGTCTTTAGTATTTATAGCCATTATGTTTGGCATGCTTTTTTTTGCCGGCGCAAAACCTGCTCATTTATTGGTTCTTTTAGGAATAGGAATAATTTTCACCGCCGGGATTTTTACCGTTCATATGTATCTTCACCAGACACAAGATAACCTGGAAAAACAAATTTTAGCCTTGCGGTCAAAAGAAAAAATAATTAACTATATAGAGGAAAAAGATGAGGCAAAAGAAAAAAACGCTTCGAGCAGGCCAACGGGCTGGAAGCCCGTTCTACCGGAAGCCTACCCTACTAGGTTAATTGCCCTAGAAGAAAAATACCAGGCTATTAGTGAACACCATAAGTTATTTCACCGTTATACCTTAAAAGAATATCAAATGAACCGGTTAATTATTTTCCTAAACCCCCAAAAGGATATATTGGGGGCAGGGTATCATATCTGGCAATCATTAATTACGGTTGGATCGGGGGGGCTGGTAGGCAAAGGTTTTTTAGAAGGAACTCAAAGCCACTTTACTTTTTTGCCTATCCGGCATACTGATTTTATTTTTTCCGTGGTGGGAGAAGAATTTGGGTTTCTGGGAGCCTTATTTCTTTTAAGCTTATATTTTATTATCTTATACCGGGGGCTCAAAGTAATTATGCAGGCCCGGGACAACGAGGGCGTTCTTTTAGCCAGCGGGATAGTGACTATGTTTGCCTTTCATGTTTTTGTGAACATAGGGATGACCATAGGTATTATGCCCATTACCGGTATTCCTTTACCTTTATTTAGTTATGGGGGAAGTAACATTATTATGAATTTAGCCGCCCTAGGCTTACTGTTAAATATTTACACACGGCGGAAAAAGATTATTTTTTAAGCGGTCATATTCCTCTTCGTAAGTCAGTATATATAAAAGGCAAGGAAAATTGTAGCAAAAACCTGGCGACAGGAGGAGGAATTTATGCGTTCCGGTAAATACCAACCCGAAAACTGGTGGCCAAATTATTCCGCTACGCCGCGCCGCTGGCCTTCCAAAAAGCAAAAAATCAAGCGGACTTTCCGGCGCCTTTTGATTGTCCTGGTTATCCTGGCGGTGGTACTGTTTTTGCGTCAAACCTCCCATCCTTTAGGGCAACAAGCTCGGGAGGGGCTGCGTTATATTCTAACTACGGAATGGAATTTTCAGCCAGTAGTGCAAAAAGTAGTTGAAATTGGCCTGCGGATGGTTAATGTAGACCATCAATTTTACGGATGGGTGATTCCTAAAACTCCTAAAGATAATGAGGTTAAAGCAAAAGAAGCTATGAATCCCAAGGTGCTCACCGCCCCAATAATTGTTCCTGTTTCCGGTAAGGTAGTCAGGGGCTTTGGTTGGTCGCTTGATCCTTTAGATAATTTAAAACGTTTTCATCACGGACTGGATATTGCCGCCTCACCTGGTGCGCCCGTCAGAGCCGCGCTAAGCGGGCAAGTAATCAAGGTGGGAAGGGATGTTGCTTTAGGTCAATATATTTTATTGACTCACGGGGAAGGTGCCTGCACTTTATACGCCGGAGTTACGGAAATTATGGTTGCGGTTAACCAAGAGGTTAACGCGGGTGAAGTTATGGCTCGAATAGGAGAAAAAGGTGATGTGCCTGGAGGAGGGCTACATTTTGAGTTAAGAGAAAAGGAAAAATTAATTGACCCGTTAACCAGGTTACCCTTTGCCGAAAAGGAGTTTAAGTAAAGTAAATATGCGTCTTGGACGGGTATGGGGGATTGAGCTTTATTTAAATATTTTTTTTCTGTTTTTGTTGGGTCTTTTTTTTGCGGCCGGAGTGTTGGACAAGGGGTTGCTGGCTTTTGGAATCGTGATAATTCACGAACTAACCCACGTCCTGGTTGCCAGGCGCCTGGGATTAAAAGTAAAGGATATAGAACTGCTCCCTTTTGGTGGCGTAAGCCGCATAAGCAGCGAGTTAGAGCTTGATCCTCGTAAGGAACTATATGTGGCTGTAGCGGGGCCGGCGAGCAACCTGGCCCTGGTATTTTTAAGTTTGGCCTTAAAAAATTATGGTTTTTGGTCTGAAACGTGGAGCCCCTACTTTTTGCAATGCAATCTTATTATGGCCGGTTTTAACCTTTTACCAGCCCTGCCTCTGGATGGGGGGCGGGTTTACCGGGCTTATCTGGGCCGGCGGATTGGACTTAGGGCAGCTACCTACCAGGCAAGCAAATCTGGGCAAATATGGGCGGTGACCATTATTTTTTTAGGTACACTTAGTATGGTTTTGGGTTATACCGGTTTTGATATCTCTTTAAATGGATTATTTTTATTTTATGCCGCCTCCCGGGAAAAAAATATGGCTCCTTACTTATTTATCCGGCATTTAACGCAAAAAAAGAACGAGCTATTCCGTACCGGCATCCTGGGGGCCGAATCTTTGGTAACTTATGAAGACGTTACCCTGGGTGAAATAATCCGGCCTTTTGTTCCGCAAAAATTTCATCTGGTTTTGGTCTTGGACCGGCAGTGGCAGTATAAAGGGATGGTTACCGAAGCTAAAATAATAGACGGTCTGCTTGCTCACGGACTAGATTTGCCCGTAAGCAAACTCATGGGTTAGCCCGTATAATTACTTAAGATTAACGCCGGCGATAATTTGCTTAATTTCGGGCAAAATCTCCTGTAAAGGCGGGGTACCTTCAAACCATGTTCTTTGGGTTATTTCATTAACCCAGGCGGTATAAAGCAGGGAAATCAAATCTTTTAATTTTGGAGGCAACTGAGGGGGGTGGCTGACTACTTTTTCGCGCCAGGTAAGACGGTCCCTTTTTTTTGCCTCTTCTGCTTTCCGATACCATGATGTATTCCGGTAAAAGATGCGGGTAATTTCTTTGCTCACCGGAAAACCGGCCAAAGTGAAACGGCATTCATCCAGAGTTCCTATTGTGTCTACTACAATAAGCGTACGGTTTACATCAAAGCCAAATTCTACCTTACCGTCTTCGTGCGTAAGCCCTACCCTGCTTGCTTCTTTGGTAATAATTTCGTTAATGAGCAGGGTAGTGTGTTTAATTTGGTCAACTTCAGTTGAAGTAAGTCCGGCCAGTTCTTTGGCCTCTTCCCAGCTTAAGTATCTATCGTTTGCCTCTAGTTTGGTGGAAACATCCAACCAGGGTTTTTCTAAAACCTGCCCTGGGGCAGGCATTTCTTTTAAACCCAGGTCCTCCGGCCTTAAATCATCTTCTTTTAATCTTTTAAAAATACTGGATCCTTCGGGAAGAGAGTTACGGTAAATTACCTCTAGGGGGATAAGAAAATTAGCCCTTTCTTTTTGGTAAGCCGAATAATCATAACCAGTGTCTTTGATTTCGGGTTTTATTACCCGCAAAAGTTTTATTTCCATGTTGATGGCCGGACCTTTTAGTTCGTCGAAATTTTTAAGGACACCATTTTCTGATAGGCCCAGGTAGTGGGATTTTATTCCATTTTTAGCTAGCTTATCAAAAAAATAAGCGCTGGTCAGGCATAAGGAAGCTCCTTTATTTTTAATTAAATCAGGCATTTCCCCCCAGTCAAAAACAGAATACCGGTCAGAAAAGAGAAACCGGCCTCTTCCACTTTTGTTTTCCGCAGGTGTTTCTTGAATTATTAAGTCTTTTACACTACCCATTTTAACAGTCATTCCTTTCGCTTTGATCAAGGTACAGAAAGTGATGAAAAATTTTCTTTTCAAGCTAGTACTTGGTCGTCAGCTTCAGCTACTAATTTTTTCCTTGACTACTTTATGCTGGACGTATAAGATAGGTTAAATTGACATAAGATAGTCCATAAAATAGTCGGAGCAATTATAGCAAATAAATGAAGGAGTGACAAGCGTGAAAAATGAATTAAAAGTAAGTGAATGCCCCAAAGAACAATTAGTTTTGTATCTGGAAAGGCTGCTGCAGCAAATTCGTGAGGGACGCGTAATGGTAGGTTTTGCGGAAGTTCCCCTTCCTGAAATATTAAACTTAGAAGTAGAATTAGAAGAAAAAGAAGACGAAGTAGAACTGGAAGTAGAAATAAAATGGGGCAAGTAGGCAAGTAAGGACGGTTCTTGCCTGCCCATCAGCCTTTGGCCAAAATCCTGCTCACCTAACAAAAGAACCAAGAACAGCAAAATACTGCTTAAAACCAACCAGCATAATGTTATTATGGTCGGCAAAAGGGATGATGGTTAATTTTTTATTTTTACCGGTCAAGCTTTGAAAAAGCTTTTGCCCTTCTTTTAAAGGAATTAAAGAATCATACTCCCCGTGGATAATTAAAACGGGTACGGGTATATTTTTAACTTTAGCCAAAATTGCTTGTTCAAGGGCGGCTAATCTTTCGTCTTCTTTAATGGTTAGTCCCAGGTATTTAAGCAAGCACATTACGCCGGCAAAACCACTTTCAATAATTAATCCTTTAAGATTAGCGGGGTAAGAAGAAGCTAATTCTAGAGCGGAAATGCTGCCTAAGGACCTGCCCATAATAAATAGATCATGGTGATAATTTCCTTGGGCCAGTTCTTTTTTTATGGCCCAAAATATGGCGTGGGCATCTTTAACTAAGTTAGAAAAGTTAGGCGTACCCGTACTTGCCCCGTAACCCCGGTAATCGGCCACAAATAAGTTAAGCCCAATTTGGTGGTAAAAAGGAGCTATTTCGTCGTAGTCGCTTACTACTTCCCCGTTGCCGTGAAAATAAAGCAAGGAAGGCAGTTTTTTATCTTTTAAGTAAAAACGGCAGGAAACATGAGCTTTTTCGTCTACCGGAATAAAAAAGTCAACGGCCTCAGTCGGACATTTGGTAAAGATTTTTCGAGGGTAAAAAATAAAATTAAGGACCATGGACCGGTCAATAATTGAATAATCAAGGAATTCGGGCATGTTTATTCTCCTTGCTTACGGCTATTTTTCCTATTACCGTTAATTTTAGCTGATAATTGGTCAGTTAGGCAACAAAAAGTTTTGGCTTATTTCCAGATTGCTCTATACGTAAACTTTAGAGCCTTTACCCTTGAAACTAAATATTAGGAAAGGTATTATATGAAAGAGAGTAAAAAATTTTAATTAAAGGAGGCGAAAACCTGGTCAAAAAACCGGCTTAATTGTTTAAAGGGTAAAGTTTTAGCTAAGTTAAGCATAGTTCAGTTTTTGAACCAGGTAAATGTTTGCGGGCAATTGGATTAGTGGTTAATTTAAATAAAGACCGGGTAAGTGAACTGGTGCGAGAATTAGTGGCCTGGTTAAAAGAAAAAAATTGCCGGGTTGTTATGGAGGCTGAGGCGGCCCGGGCGCTGGGTCTTTTTGAGCCCGGTTACCCAATAGAGCAAATGATAAAAGAGGTTGATTGTTTAATTGTGCTGGGAGGGGACGGTACTTTATTACACACTGCCCGACAGGCAGCACCAGCGGGAGTACCTTTACTGGGGGTAAATTTAGGCCACCTGGGTTTTTTAACGGAAATTGAGCTCCCTGAATTGCTTGTTTCTTTAGATAAATTGTTTCAGAAAAAATACTACGTTGAAGAAAGAATGATGCTTGAAGTAAAGGTTTACCGGGCTGGTCAGGTAGTTGAACAGGCCATCGCGCTTAACGATGCCGTAATTTCTAAAGGTGCTTTTGCCCGGCTTATATTTTTACAGGCCAAAGTAAACGGTGAATATGTAAATACATATCCGGCCGATGGTTTGATCATCGCTACTCCAACTGGGTCTACGGCCTATTCTCTTTCCGCCGGAGGGTCCTTAGTTACCCCGGAACTTGAGTTAATGCTCCTTACTCCTATATGCTCCCATGCTTTGTGGGCCAGACCTTTGCTGGTAAGCGCCATAAGTACAATCGAGGTAACTTTACTTGCCTTACCAGAAGAAGTTGTGCTTACCATAGACGGACAGCGCGGCTTTCACGTTGATTGCCATGACCTTATCCAGGTAAAAAAAGCAGCTACTTACGCCCGTTTTATCCGCTTGAAAAAACACGATTTTTTTTATCTCCTCCGCCAAAAACTACACGAACACGAAAATATCCCGTTTAATTCTAGCGACTGACCGTTAAACAACTGCCATGAATTAGCATTCAGCATTTACCTGTCTTTGCGTGAACAGCTAGCATAATGTTTTGTAATTATCGCTTTAATTACCGACCCACCCCCACCCTTCCCTCCCCCTTCAAGGGGGAGGGAAGGGAGGGGGTGAAAACCTTTTCCTAAGGTTTTTTTATATACATTAGTATTGCTAATAAATACCGTTTTAGCTAAAAATAACACATATATACGGAATAAATGTTAATATCTTAGGTTATCTTAATATTACAATGAAATACTTTTATTATTAATTATATGCTTACTTTTACGGTAATTTATTACTCACGGACGATTAATTTTAGGTTTAATGGTTATCGCTTTAAGGGGGGGGCAATTAACTTATATCATGATGAAGAAAAAAGCGTCCAAAGAACTTTTTTTAGTTTTTTTAAGCTTTTTCTTAGTTTTGGGTGTTTCTTTAGCTAATTTTCTTTCCCTTCTAAACAGGCAGCATATAAATGTTGGTGATTCCATCCTGCCCGAATTGGTTTACCCGACCCAATTGTTTCGTAATCTAATTGTTCAGGTTAGTGCTGACCGGAAAAATATTCTCTGGCAAAATGACAAAAAAAAACATATAAATTTTATTTTAACCGAATATACCCCTATTGCAGTTAAGCCGGGTAGATTGTGTCTTAGGCTAAAGTTATTTGGCTTGATCCCGGTGCACCAGTTAGTAGTTGATATTGTTCCTTCGGTCCTAATAGTTCCCGGCGGGCATTCTATTGGTATTTTGGTCCAACCGCAAGGGTTAATGGTAGTTGGCCGGGCCCTAATTTATGATGCCGGAGGCCGAAAAGCTGACCCGGCTGGTCAGGCCGGTATCAGTATTGGTGATTTAATAACCAAAATTAATGGTCAGGAAGCGGTTAGCGAGAAACAGGTGCAGGAGGAAATTAACCGGAGCGGCAAAAAAGGAAAAATTATAGTCCTAGAAATTAAACGGGACAAAAAAATTTTTACGTTAAGGGTTAAAGCGATTTTTTGTCCGGAAACCAGACGGTACCGTATTGGTTTGTTTATTAAAGATAGTGCTGCCGGTATTGGAACCTTAACTTTTTACGAACCGTTAAGTAAAAGTTTTGGTGCCCTTGGTCATTCTATTAATAACCTAAATACTAACCAACAAATGGATTTAGCCAGGGGAAGGATAGTTGCCGCAACCGTTCAAGGAGTAAGAACTGGTCAACCGGGGCAGCCAGGGGAGAAAATCGGTTATTTTCAAGTTAAAAGCAGTATAATAGGAAATATAGTTAAAAATACTAATTATGGTATATTCGGTTACTTGCAGCAGCCGCTTACTAATCCAATTTACCCTAAGCCTTTACCTGCGGCTTTAAGTTATCAGATTAAAGAGGGTCCTGCTGAAATACTAACCGTAGTAAAAGAAAATCAGATCAGACGATTTACCGTTGAAATACAGCAAATACTACCTTACGCCAAAGCCAGCGGGAAAGGGTTAATGCTTAAAGTTACCGATCCCGAATTGCTTAAACAAACCGGAGGAATTGTTCAGGGAATGAGCGGTAGTCCCATTATTCAAGAGGGAAAATTTATTGGAGCTGTTACGCATGTTTTTATTAATGACCCAACGTGCGGGTACGGTATTCCAGTAGAATGGATGTTATGGGAAAATAAAACAATAACTACCTCAAATAAAATAGAAAAGACACGAAAAATAGCTTAAAAAAGAAAAATATAAGGCAATGAAGGGCTAAAATAGCTAAAAATATAGAAATAAGTAAATATGGAAAAATTTAAAATTATTTTGTTAAAAAGCAGGAAATTTAATTTTCATAGCGAAGGTATTTAATACAACTAAATGAATAATTATTAAAATCTAGGGGGGCAAAAAATGGAAAATTTAATTAAAGTACTTATTGCTGATGATAACCGTGAATTTTGTGAATCACTTAAAGATTATCTTAGTCAGCAAAAGGATTTTGTCCTTACCGGTACAGCCTACAACGGCTTGGAAGTATTAAAGCTTATGGAAGAAAAAACCCCTGATATAATAATCCTGGATATTATTATGCCTCATTTGGATGGTCTTGGGGTACTAGAAAAAGTTGCTTCAGGAGCGTTTAATCCCCGGCCAAAAGTGCTTTTGCTTACCGCCTTTGGTCAAGAAAATATTACCCAAAGGGCCGTAGAATTAGGGGCAGATTATTATATTCTTAAGCCCTTTGATTTTTCTGTTTTGGCTGCCCGGATTAGGCAGCTTACGGCAGGAGTAAATAAAAGTACCACCACTTACGTTTCGCCGGCGCGCCATAAAAATTTAGATCTGGCCGTAACAAATATCATTCACGAAATGGGTGTACCAGCCCATATTAAGGGTTATCATTATTTACGGGAAGCTATTTTAATGGTTATTGATGAAATAAACTTATTGGGGGCAATAACCAAAGAATTGTACCCTATGATTGCCCAAAAATACCAAACTACCCCTAGCCGGGTAGAAAGAGCAATTCGTCACGCCATAGAACTGGCCTGGGATCGTGGAAACGTAGATATGATAACTAAGTTTTTTGGGTATACAATTAACGTAGAAAAAGGCAAACCTACTAATTCTGAATTTATTGCCATGATTGCGGATAAGCTAAGAATTGAAGCTAAAGTAAGCTAAAAGGATAAGTAACTCGAAACTTGACTTAGGCCGATCAAAAAACTAAAATAGCTTTAAATAATTGTAACTATTCAGGTAGGCACAGAGGGGCAAAGGCACAGAGGGGCAAAGGGAAATGAAAACATATAGAGATCTGCAAGTCTGGCAAAAATCAATGACTTTAGTTACTGAAATATATAAGATTTCTAAAGGGTTTCCCAAGGATGAAGCTTACGGATTAACTTCTCAAATGAGACGTTGTGCGATTTCAATTCCCAGCAACATGGCGGAAGGTTATGGTCGAAACTCTATTCAGGTAGGCACAGAGGGGCAAAGGGAAATGAAAAAACTTTGTGCCTCTGTGCCTTTGCCCCTCTGAACCTGAGTAGTTACAAATAATTATTAATTACTTCGCTATCAGCATTTGACTATAGGTTGAAAGTAGAATATATGGAAATTAAAGGTATTGCCAGGGTAGACAAACGTACAAAAGACCTGGTTAAACGGCTTACCCCAAATGAAATTGCGGTAATTCATCATTGTGAGCTTGATGAAGTAGCCGCAGAATCATTAGTGGCTGCCCGGACAAAAGCGGTTATAAATGCTGTTCCTTCTTTAAGTAATCAATATCCTAACCCCGGACCACTTATTTTAGTTAAAGCCGGGATTGTTTTACTAGATAATGCCGGCGAAGAAATTATGGGTTTAATTGAAGAAGGCGAAGAAATAATAATTGTTGGGGAGGATATTTATAAAGACAAACGCCAGATTGCCAAGGGACATCTTTTAAATGCTTTAGAAATTAAAGAGCATATGACCAGGGTCCAACTAAATGTAAAAAAAGTATTACCCCTTTTTGTAGAAAATACGTTAGAATATGCCAAACAAGAAATAGGTCTTATTGTTGGTTCGTACGCCACGCCCAATGTAAAAACAAATTTTGCCAAAAGACACGCTTTGGTAGTGGTCCGCGGCAAAAATTATAAAGAAGATTTACAGGCCGTTAAATCTTACATTGACGAAGTAAAACCAATTTTAATCGGGGTTGATGGCGGGGCCGATGCCCTAAGGGAACACGGCTATCGTCCGGATGTTATTATTGGGGATATGGATAGTGTAAGTGATGACGCTTTAAGAGAAGCAGCAGACTTAATTGTGCACGCGTACCCAAACGGGTATGCTCCTGGGTTGGCCAGGGTGGAGCAATTGGGTTTAGGAGCGGAAATATTTGCGGCTCCGGGAACCAGTGAGGATGTGGCCCTTCTTTTGGCTTACGAAAAAGGCGCGGACCTTATCGTGGCGGTAGGCACACATTCAAGTATGGAAGATTTTTTGGAGAAAGGCCGGAAGGGAATGGCCAGCACATTTTTAGTCCGCTTAAAGATAGGCTCAATTTTTGTAGACGCTAAAGGGGTAAGCAAGCTTTACCGCAACCGCCTTAAAACTCGTTATTTAGCGCAGATTATTTTAGCGGCTTTACTGCCGGCCGGCGCAATCTTGCTTATTTCCCCAACCACCAGAGAATTGCTCCGTCTGCTTTACATTCATTTCCGGCTTATGCTGGGAATATAAGGAGTGGATAGAGTCTGATTATAAATTTGCGTTACCACATAGCCTCTTTGGTGGCTACTTTTCTTGCCTTGGGAATTGGTATTTTAATAGGGAGTATTATGTTGGGAAACGATACGCTGGTTAAGCAGCAGCAGCAACTAACCCGAAAGCTGGAGCTTCAAATAGAAGAATTAAGGAAAAAAAACGAAGCTGTTCAAGCTATAGTGAATAATTTGGAGACAAGTAATGACGTTAAAGAACAGTTTGAAAAACAAAGTCTACCTTTTTTATTAGCCGGGCGCCTGTCAGGATACCAGGTAGCCATCGTAGAAATTAATAATTATCGTTTTTTACCTGAGTTTACCGAAACATTAAAAACAAGTGGAGTAACCGTATCCTCAGTTACTACGATTTTTTCTGACCCTGGTTTTGACCAGGAGGAAATCCAATCCTTTTGGGGGCAAAAAGACCTTACCCCGGAACTTATAACCAGGCGTTTGGCAAATGAAATTGGCCAAACCATTGTCACCGGTGGTAACCAGGAACTAATAAACTTTTTAACCGCCCAGGGTATAATTAAAGCAACTGGCCAGTACGGAGTTCCTTTAAACGGGGTAATCATTATTAGGGGAAGTCAGGAACAAAAAGCGTGTTATGAAGTAGATACGTTTGATTTGCCTTTAATTGACTATTTTTTAAAGCAGAAAATTTCTGTTTTTGGAGTAGAGGAAACAAAGGTTGACCGTTCCTGCATGAAAGCATACCAGCGAAAAGAAATTACTACCATAGACAATATTGACACTATCCCTGGTCAGGCAGCTTTAGTTTTGGCCATGGCTGGAAATCCCGGTCATTATGGTGTTAAGCCAACCGCCCAAAGCCTTTTGCCAAAATTGGACGCAAGTTCGGGCAAAAAGGATAAAGGTAAAATCTAACGTGAAAATATCCGTGCTTATTCCTGCTTATAACGAGGAAGCTTTTATTTATGATACGGTAAAGGCGGTTGGTTTTTTGCCTGAAGACAAAGAAATACTGGTTATTGATGATTGTTCCACTGATCACACGGCTACCCAGGCTCAAGCCGCCGGCGCCAAAATAATATCTTTGCCTTACAATATGGGAAAGGGAGAAGCTTTAAACCAGGGGGCCAAAAAGATAACCGGGGATATAGTTCTTCTCCTGGATGCTGATTTAGGACCCAGCGCCGGCCAAGCCAAGCATTTGCTTTGGCCCGTAATAAACGGAGAAGCGGACTTAACTATAGCCCGCTTTCCGCCGGCCAGGCAAAAAGGTGGCTTTGGTTTCGTAAAAGGGCTGGCTAGAATGGGAATAAGGTATTACACGGGAATTTTAGCCGAAGCTCCTCTTTCCGGTCAACGAGCTATGCGCCGGGCTGTTTTTTTAAAGATTTTACCTTTTGCCTCACACTTTGGGGTAGAAGTAAATATGACTATTAAAGCCGCCAGGCTCGGCTTTCGGGTTTGTGAGGTACCCGTTCAAATGAGGCATAAAGAAACCGGCCGGAACCTAAAAGGTTTTATCCATCGTTCCCGCCAGTTCTATGATGTGTTAAAAGTATTGGCCCTGGCCTGGCGTGCCTGATGGCCGTTGGCTATCTGGTAGGGCAGGCTTCCGGTAGAACGGGCTTCCGGTAGGCCAGGCTTCCAGCCTGGCCCTGCTCGAAGCGGTTAGGCTTTAGACTTTAAAAGAAGAGGTGCGGTGTGAAGTACTATTTTTTTTAATAAGTTTTTTTTTAATAAGTTTTTTATTTTCTTACTTGATTTTGCCTAAAATAATTACTATAATACAAGAAGCTAGTTTTTTAAGGCTTAATTACAAAAATGAGCTTATCCCGGTTGGGGTAGGAATAGTTTTCTTTTTAACTACTTTATTGGTGATAACTGTTTTTCTTCCTTTTTTGCCTGAAAGGGCAAGTATAAAAGCGGATGCTTTTTTGCTTGCCTTTGCCATATTTACTTGTTTGGGTTTGGTAGATGATGTTTGGGGTTCAAAGGTCACCTCAGGTTTAAAAGGGCACCTTTTCGCCAGTTTTAAGAAGGGCCAGCTAACCACCGGAGCAATTAAGGCTACATTTGGATTAGTGGGAGCAGCCCTGTTGACTGTAAATACCGGTTCCTGGTTATGGGTTTTGGTAAATATTCTAATGGTGGTACTTACGGTAAACACCATAAATTTGTTAGACTTAAGGCCAGGCCGGGCTGGAAAAGGGTTTTTATTCCTGACCGTTATTTTTTTTATTTTAGGTTGGGGAGAAGAAGAAATAATTTTTTTGGCTGCCGTTAGCGGAAGTTTACTGGCTTACCTAGGGTTTGATTTAAAGGCCAAGACAATGATGGGTGATACAGGGGCAAATGCTTTAGGAGCTGCTCTAGGGGTTGTTGCAGTTTGGGTTTTAGCCGCTCCGGTAAAAATAATTTACCTGGTTTGTTTAATAATCTTTCATATCGTTACGGAAAAATATTCCTTTACCCAAATAATAGCCCAAAATCGTTTTTTAAATTTTTTAGACCTTTTAGGTCGAAAATAAAGCAGGAAATTAAGTTTTTTTAGCGAAAGTATACAAAACCATAAAGGATTATTTTTAGGATCGCTTTTATTTTTTAAATCATGGGGAAAAAAAATTGCACGAAAAAAAATTAACTATCTTTGTAGGTAATTTAGGAAGCGGCAAAACAGAAATCGCACTTAACTTTGCTTTGTTTTTAGTTAAGCAAGGTTATCCTACCACTATAGTTGATTTAGATATTATCAATCCCTACTTTCGTACCCGTATGGTGAGGCACGTTTTAGAACACATGGGACTTAAAGTTATTTGTCCCCGCGGTGAACTGGCTAATGCAGATTTACCTTCTCTTCCACCGGCTATCCAAGGCGTTTTGGAAGATACTTTTGACTACGGAGTATTTGATGTAGGCGGCGATGAAATAGGGGCGACAATTTTAGGACGCTATAAAGCTTTTTTATTAAAAAATTCGTACGCCCTTTATTACGTAATTAACCAGTGCCGGCCTTTTACGAGGGATAAAGCGAGTATTGTAAAAAATATCCACTTCATTGAAAAATCAGCCAGGCTTAAGATAACGGGTTTAGTTAGTAACACTAATTTAGGTTGGGCCACCGATGTCCAGACTATTTTTAAAGGGCATGAAGTAGTAAAAACGGTGGCGGCAGAATTAGACTTACCGGTAGCCTTCTTAAGTGTCCGCAGAGATTTAATGCTCCAAGTACGGCGGAAGTTAAATGAAGATATATTTTTACTTCCGTTAGAAATATTTATGCAACCCCCCTGGTATTACGGTATTATTGACCCGCTGCTTAAAATACCACAAAATGCCAAAGAAATACCCAGTTGAAGGAGAGGAATGGTTTTTGGCCCGCGTAACCTTTAGAGAAGACCGCTGTAAGGGTTGTGAATTATGCAAGCTGGTTTGTCCCCAAAAAATTATTATTCCGGCTGATTGCGTTAACAGCCTGGGTTTTCGGCCGGCAACGGTTAAAGAGCAAGAAAAATGTACGGGTTGCACTCTTTGTGCTCTGATATGCCCGGATATAGTTATTGAAGTAGAAAAAGAGGTGGAAGTTGTAGTTGGCAAAAGTATTAATGAAAGGCAATGAAGCCTTTGGCGAAGGAGCCATCCGGGCAGGTTGCCGTTTTTATTTCGGCTATCCCATTACCCCTCAAAGTGAGTTAGCCCATTTTTTAGCTAAACGAATGCCTGAAGTAGGGGGCACTTTTCTCCAGGCAGAAAGCGAACTGGCTTCGATAAATATGGTTTTTGGGGCCGCCGGGGCGGGTGCGCGCGCAATGACTTCTTCTTCAGGACCAGGCATAAGCTTAATGCAAGAAGGGATTTCATTTATTGCCTGTGCCGAATTGCCTTGCGTAATTGTAAATATTATGCGCGGGGGGCCTGGTCTGGGTAATATTGCTCCCGTACAGTCTGATTATTTTCAGGCAACGCGCGGAGGTGGTCACGGCGATTACCGGTTAATAGTACTAGCTCCTTCCTCAGTGCAGGAAATCATTGATTTAATCCGGGAGGCCTTTGATTTGGCGGAAAAGTATCTTAATCCAGTTTTAATGTTAGGAGACGGTCTTTTGGGTCAAATGATGGAGCCAATGGAATTAAACGAAGAAAAAAACTTTTTTATCCCTCCCCGGCCATGGGCAGCAAGCGGTAGAATGGGAGGACCAAAAAGAATTATTAATACCCTTTATATAGTGCCTGAAGAAGCCGAAAAGCATAACCTCAAACTTAACCAAAAGTATAAGAAAATAGAAGCTAATGAACAGCGGTGGGAAAACTACCAAACAGAAGGCGCCCAGCTTGTGCTGGTAGCTTTTGGTACAGCAGCGCGTATTTGTATGGGGGTAGTAGATTATTGTCGTGACCAAGGATTACCGGTAGGGTTAATAAGACCTATCACCCTGTGGCCTTTCCCGGTTAAGGCTTTTGACTCTATATTAAGTTTAGATACAGTGCATTATTTTTTATCGGTGGAAATGAGTACGGGACAAATGATAGAAGATGTACGTCTGGCTGTTAATGGTCGCCGTCCGGTATTTTTCTACGGCCGTTATGGGGGTATGCTACCTGTACTAACTGACGTGGTTAAGGAAGTAAAAAAGTTGCTTTTAGAGGAGGAGCCCTAGTGTTTAAAAAGGTTTTTGCCCGAACCAAGGCTTTAGAAGATGTGCCCTTTCACTTTTGTCCTGGTTGTACTCACGGTATTATTCACCGGTTAATTGCCGAGGCAATTGAGGAGTTAAATATTTTTGAGCAGACAATTGGCGTTTGTCCAGTTGGTTGTGCGGTGTTTGCTTATAATTATTTTGCCTGCGATATTTTTCAGGCGGCTCACGGACGCGCGCCTGCGGTAGCCACAGGCATTAAAAGGGCTTTACCTGACCGGGTAGTATTTACCTATCAAGGTGATGGTGATTTAGCAGCCATTGGAATGGGGGAAATTATCCACGCGGCGGCCCGGGGAGAAAAAATTTCTGTTTTTTTTATTAATAACAGTGTTTACGGGATGACCGGCGGACAAATGGCTCCAACCACTTTGCCCGGGCAGATAACCGCCACTACTCCTTACGGGAGAGATAGAGAAATTAACGGCAATCCAATAAAGGTCTGTGAAATGCTTAGCGTTATAGAAGGCACGGCTTATGTAGCCAGGGTTTCAGTTCATAATCCGGCTAGCATTATAAAAGCTAAAAAAGCAATTAAAAAGGCTTTTCAAGTTCAGTTAAGAGGATTGGGCTTTGCGCTAGTGGAAATACTTTCGACCTGTCCCACCAACTGGGGTTTATCACCAGCCGAAGCTTTGAATTGGCTGGCTGAAAATTTAATTGCTTATTATCCTTTAGGGGATTTTAAGATACCAAAAGAGGAGGCAAAAAATGTTTGAGAGCGTTTTATTAGCAGGTTTTGGTGGTCAGGGAATTTTATCTGCCGGCCAGTTACTGGCTTACGCAGGAACCTTAGCCGGTAAACACGTAACCTGGGTACCTTCTTACGGGGCAGAAATGCGCGGCGGTACGGCTAATTGCGGGGTAACTATATCTAGCCGGCCCATCAGTTCCCCAATTGTAAGTGAACCGGAGGCCCTGATGGCTATGAACAGGCCATCGCTTGAAAAATTCGAACAAAGCGTGGTCTCGAATGGCTTAATTGTAGTAAATAGTTCTCTGGTTAATTGTAAGATAGCGCGTAAAGATGTTCAGGTGATGTACATCTCCGCCAATAAACTGGCCGAGGAGTTAGGCAATAATAAAGTTGCCGTGAATATTGTTTTAGGCGCGCTTATTTTCTTAACCCAAATAGTAAGCCTGGAATTAGCCATAGAATCGTTGGGTAAAGTATTCCCCCCCCGCCACCAAAAATTAATTGCCCTTAACCAAAGAGCTTTAAAAGCAGGAGCTCAATTTTTTGATCACCTGGCAAAAGAAAAGGCAGGCTAATTCGGTCGTCGGACGTTAGTCGTCGGACGTCAGGAATAGTTAAAAGATATTTTTTAGGCTTATTTACTTTTAACAACTAATGATCAGCGACGTGAAAGGGCGGGTTATAAGAGTGATTAGTGAGCGCCGCTTAGTAGCCAATTTTCTTGAGCTGGTTCAGGTGGACAGCCCCAGTGGCCGGGAAAGAAAGCTGGCAGATTTACTTAAAGAAAAACTTCTTTCTTTAGGTTTATTTGTGCAGGAAGACAAAGCAGGCCAAAAAATGGGTGGTACGACCGGCAATCTTATAGCCCGCACGTCTGATTTTAGCCAAAGGGACAGGCTGTTTTTATGCGCTCATATGGACACCGTAGAACCAGGACAGGGAATTAAGCCCCTTGTTGAAAAAGGGATAATTCGAGCAAAAGGAAATACTGTGCTTGGCGCTGATGATAAGGCTGGGATTGCGGTTATTTTAGAGGCGGTACAGGTAATTAAAGAAGAGGGTTGGTTTGACCGCTGTGGCCTGGTAGTTGTCTTTACCATCTGGGAAGAAGGGGGCTTGTACGGGGCGAAGAATCTGTACTACACCTCAAGCAGGGTTCCCCTGGGCTATGTTTTAGATTGCGATGGACCACCGGGAACAATTGTAATTCAGGCTCCCTCGCAGGATAAAATAACGGCCACGATCAAAGGCCGGGCAGCGCACGCGGGTATTAATCCTGAGGAAGGCCTTAACGCTATATATGTGTGTGCCCATGCCATTGCCAGGATGTCCTTAGGCCGCCTGGACGAAGAAACTACCGCTAACATTGGCCTTATATCAGGAGGCAGAGCCACGAACATAGTTCCGGAAGCTGTTTATTTAGAAGGGGAAACAAGAAGTTTAAATGAGACTAAACGTCAAAAGCAAACTGAAGAAATATGCGGCATTTTAAAAGAAACCGCCGCTTCCTTTGGGGCTAAAGCGTGTATTAATACCGAAACTATTTACCCCGGGTTTTGCCTTTCGGAAGAGGCGCCGGTAGTTCAAGTAGCGGTTAAAGCCGCCCAAAGTCTTGGCTTAACTCCACGCCTAAAAAAATCAGGCGGAGGCAGTGACGCTAATATTTTTAATTCCCAGGGCATACCCACGGCTAATTTGGGCCTTGGGATGCAAAAAGTACATACCACCGAAGAATTTATCCGGGTGGCAGACTTAGTAACCAGCGCCCGGTATATGGTGGAAATCATAAAAAAAACGGCGGAGGGAAACTTATAACCATAGGGGTAAGAAATTGTGCCTAAATACATTCGTATGACCAAACAAAAAAAGCTGATTTTGGATATTTTGCGCCGTACAAATATTCATCCTGCCGCAGATTGGATTTTTGAGCAGGCCCGTAAAGAGATGCCTAGCCTTAGTTTAAGTACCGTTTACCGAAATTTAAGCCTTTTAAAAAAAACAGGCGAAATTCAAGAGCTAAATTATTTAGGAATATATAGTTGTTTTGACGGCAACCCTAAAAGACACTACCATTTTTTATGTGAAAAATGTAAGCGTATTTACGACTTTGATTTCCCCTCCCAACATCACCTGGAGGAAGAAGCAAATAAATGTATTGGGATGAAAGTAACCGGCCACTGCTTGTTTTTTTACGGTTTGTGTCATAAATGTTCTGTATAGGTAAAATATGATTACCATGATCAACCGGTCGAAATAAAAAAATCCCGGTGGCATCACCGGGAGGGAGAGAAAATATTATTGGGCTACCCAGCCGCCATCTACCACCATAGTATGTCCCGTTACAAAGGAAGCCGCCTCAGAACATAGCCATAATACTGCCGCGGCAACTTCTTCCGGTTGCCCCAGCCGGCCAACGGGTTCGCCAGCTTCAAACTGGGCTTGGACAGCAGCATTGCCTCCGGTAACCCTTTCAACCATCGGAGTTTGGATTACCCCTGGGCAAACGGCATTGATTCTAATATTTTCCTTAGCATACTCTAAAGCTGCCGTCCGGGTAAGACCAATAATCCCGTGTTTACTGGCCACGTAAGCAGGCAAACCTTTAAAACCAACCAATCCGGCGACAGAGGAACAATTTACCATAGCCCCCTTTTTCTGCCGGAGCATTAGTAAAAGCTCATATTTCATACATAGCCATATCCCTTTCAGGTTAACCGCCAGTACATGGTCCCAGTTTTCCGTGGGACATTCTACCGTAGAGGCTATCTTACCTTCAATACCGGCGTTGTTAAAAGCACAGTCAAGGCGTCCGAACGCGCTAATGGTTTTTTCGATTAAGGTTTTTACCTCATCTTCTTTTGAAACGTCTGTACAAATAAAGACAGCTTCTCCCTTATCCCTTTTAATTAAGGCGGCGGTTTCTTCGCCGCTATCCGGGTTATATTCAGCCACCACCACTTTAGCCCCTTCCCGGACGAAAGCCAAAGCACTGGCCCGGCCAATACCTGAACCCGCCCCGGTAACCAGAACCACTTTTCCGTCAAAAAGTTGGGCCATGGCAAGATCTCCCCTTTTTGTTTTTTTAAATTTAAATTTTTAGTTATTTTATGTAACTATTCAGGTAGGCACAGAGGTCCAATTGATAGTTTTTAGTGGATAGTTTTGAGTTTTTAGTCTCAACATTGTTACTTCCTTTTCTGTAAACTAAAAACTGTCAACTACCTACTACTAGAGATCTGTAAGTCCGGCAAAAAAACTTTGTGCCTCTGTGCCTTTACCCCTATGAACCTGAGTAGTTACTATTTTATTTAATTTTAGTTATATCCGGAAGGCATAAGTTTATACGGTTAAAATTTTTTAAAGGTTATCTTTTTTAACAATCTTTAATTATGGTAATATTAGACTCGTAATAGTAAATATAAATTTTTAGTTTGGGTGGTATTATTTTGCCCCTTATAATTTTCCTGCTTTTGCCCTTGTTATTATTACTTATCTTTTTACACGTGGCTACCCTGTCATTTACCCACCTGGGCCTTTCTCCTAACGGAGCCGTCCTTTTTCTTACGGCTTCTGTTTTAGGAAGTATGATTAATATTCCTCTTTCGCGCCGGCAAGTAGCTATTTCACCGCGCCGTCTCTTGCCTTTCCCCTTTTACTTTTTTTATTACCCTCCGGTGGTTAACAAACAAACGATTTATTTTAATGTGGGCGGGGCCGGCTTACCCGTAATATTTTCTTTTTATCTTTTATTTACCCGGTCTCCTTTTTTACCTGCTTTTTTAGGAATAATAGTGGTGGCTATAGTAGCAAAGTTAGTTGCCCGGTCGGTGCAGGGAGTAGGAATAGTTATGCCCGCCTTTATTCCACCAATTGCGGCGGCAGCCGTAGCTCTTATTTTAGCGCCGGCCCAGGCGGCGCCAGTAGCCTACATTGCCGGAACACTGGGCACCTTGATAGGGGCCGACCTCTTAAACTGGCGAAAAATTCAAAGCCTTGGGGCGCAAGCGGTTAGTATTGGCGGGGCCGGAATTTTTGACGGGATTTTTTTAGTAGGGATTGTAGCCGCTTTTTTGGGCTAAGCTAGAAAAAAGCAACGGTAATATCTAAATCTTGTAATAACTGGGTACGGATAAATCTTTCCACGATTATTTTATTTTCTTTAGTAATTTTATTATGACCTAATAAAATATGTCTCTTTCTCAAACTGAGTGGGTAAGGTTTTTCACCTTAAGAGAAGGAGAAGGAAAAGGCCAGGCAAAAGGTGTGTGTTTAAAAAAATACTTCTCTGTGTGCCCAAAGGATGGTAAAATTAAGTTGCCATAAAACTGCGTTGGAAGTGATTATAAAACCTTTGGGCGAAGGTTTGGGGTGAGGCGAAGGCCTCAATCATTTTCAGTAGCTTTATGGCTTTTTCTTTAACCCTTTGGGGAATCACCTCCCGATAGCCCTGGTCTCTAAAGAAGGTTTCTATTAACTTAATGTTTTTTAAAAAAGTCGCCGGTAAAATTAAATCTTTTGGTAATATGACTTAAGTTTACCCAAGAGAAAATAACCTTTTATGCATTCAAGAATAAAGGTTACTGGATGCTGATAATGTGGTAGTAAAAATGACGAAAGGATGGATAAAGTTTTCCTGCAGCAAGAACATTTTAACCTGCGGACATGTATGCGCAAGTCTCTTTTGGAAAGGAAGGCATATCTTTCGTAGAAGCCGTTCTTTCTAAGAACTGTAACAGCCTTACATATCGGGCAAGAGTTAATTATGGGGAATTCATTATTTCTACCAGGATAACATTCTCCAGACAGCCCTGGATCTATCTCCTCTATAATCAAGTAAGAGGAAAGGCCTAAAAATACCCCATCAAGCTTCTGTTCTACAACCACGGGTACAGTGAGATTAGAAACACCTCTGGTGGCAATGGTCAGGGAAGAAATATCCCGGAAAGGAATTTCCTCGATCATTTTGCCCTGTTCTCTAATGAGTAGGCGCTCGCTTTTTTTTGCCCAGGGTTGTACCAAAGTTAAGGATAACAATTTCCCGCATAAGTACCCCTTCAGTTTCTTTTGTGGTCCTTCTTTTTTTGCGTTGATCAATCCCAGCCTTCTTTCCCGCTTCCTTTACCGGACCTTTATATACTGCTTCCCCAACCAAACCACCCATTTTAATTTTCGTGTTTTGGCGGTTAGAATAACGCTCCCAGTCGCGCAGACAGTGTTGTTTTCCGCCAGGACAACTTTGTACACGGTATAAATAAAATCTATAGGACAGTTAATGAGCATGAGAAAACCTCCCTGTAAACTTTATAAAGACAAAAAGAAAAAAGAAAAACAGAAGTTCTTTAAATTTATTTCTTATATACTCAACTTTCCCACTTAAAAAGTGGCACTGAATATTGATAAATTAATACTAATATGTTAAAAAAAAATATAAAAATCCTACTTTTCATGATACAATAGAATTGTTTATAACTCACTAATACCAATGAAAAGAGGACTTTTATGAATTTTATTATAACAGATAATTCAAACGCTGAAAATACTATTTCTACCAAAATTGATATCATTTTTAGAAATTTTTCAATCTCCAAGCTAATGAAGAAGTCGAATTTCTACAAAAAAGGTGGCATTCAGTGTAGTGAAGAAACTGTGTATAAAATAATGGATGCATTTATCCTTGTTTTGCCAGAAATTTGGAAGCAAAAATTAAAGTTGAGCGCTTGAATGTATTATTTTATCAAGGTGCAACCCCAGGAATTAGCCTGGGAAAGTTGAGTAAACAGGTAATTTATAAAATATTTATTAGCAAGGAAGACTATTTTAAAAAAGTGAGAAAATAAAAAGTAAGCTTATTTTGAATTTTTTCTTGTTTAATTATACCATAAAATGTATAGTAGTGGTAGGATTTTTACACGGTCGATGCTGTCAAAATAAAGAGGTGAGGGTATGATTGAAAAACCAAAACAGATAATTCCAAACAATAAATGGCCAGAAAGCATAGGAGGGGTTTTAAACCTTCCTTCAGGTGCTAAGTTTTTTCGCTGTGCACTCCAGGTAAATCCGTTTAGTTACTTGAAAAACCATAGAGGAGAAGACCATAGGCTTAGTGAAGAAGAATATAACTCTTTTTTGATCGGCAAATGCCTTGAATCAGGTATAATGGTTATTGCTATTACTGACCATAACGATGTTGGCGGAATTAACGCTATAAGGGATAAAGCAAAACCCTTAGGTATAACTGTCTTTCCAGGCTTTGAAGTTGCTTCCTCCGAAGGTGTACATTTACTTTGCGTTTTTGACCCAAATACAGAAACTAATGTATTAGAGAGGTATCTGGGCGATTTTGGGATCCATACACCGGGCCCTTCAACAAAGAATTCATCAGAACCATTCTCGGAAATTTTGCGAAAGGTTCAGGAGGAATGGGAGGGCATTTGTGTTGCTGCCCATATTACCAATAATGGGGGACTCCTGCGGATGCTGACAGGAGAGGCCAGGATAAATGCATGGTGTGACTCTAATCTTTATGCTGTCCAGATTCCGGGTCCTATTAGTGATTTAGAATATGCAGATCGCCAAATTATTCAGAACAAAAATAAAGATTATGAAAGACGAAGCAGAGTTGCTGTTGTCAATGCACTGGATATAGTAAGACCAGAAGATTTAGAATCTGTTTATGCGTCAATCTATATAAAGATGTCTCAGCCAAGTGTTGAAGGACTAAGGCAGGCATTTCTGGATCCAGATTCGAGGATACGCCTTCTATCCGAAGAAGAACCACCAGAACATACAGAGTTGGTAGCATTGACGTGGGAAGGCGGTTTTCTTGACGGTGCCGCGATTCATTTAAACGGTAATTTGAATACGCTGATTGGAGGTCGTGGAACAGGTAAATCCACAATCATAGAGAGTATTCGCTATGTCCTTGATCTTGAACCATTTGGCGAAGAGGCAAAAAAGGCTTCTTCCGGAATATTGAAACAGGTAATTCGAAGTGGTACGAAGATTTCTTTGCTTGTTCGCTCCTATCATCCTTCTCTTAAGGATTACCTCATCGAAAGAACCTATCCAAATCCTCCTGTAATAAGAGATGCAGAAGGAAACGTGCTCAATCTCACTCCACAGGATATCTGCCGAAATGTAGAAATTTATGGTCAGCATGAAATCGGTGAACTTACAAAATCCCCCACTAAATTGTTGAGATTATTAGACCGCTTTTTAGATAAAGACATCCATTTAGCGGAAAGAAAGAGAAAGATATATAAAGAATTGGCATTCAATAGGAGGAAATTGAATGATATTCAAAAGGAACTTGATGAAATTTCCGAAAACCTCAGTCGTTTGCCAGCCATTGAAGAGACTTTTAAACGGTTTAAAGATGCGGAATTAGAAGAGCGTTTAAAAAATCAGAATCTATTAGTTAAAGAAGAACAGGTTTTGAAAACTGCGAAGTCCCGTTTATCTCAAGTAAGAGATGGTCTTGAAAACATACGCATGGTAGTGGAAATTGATCGGGCATTCGTCTCCGAAGCGGCCTTAAAAGGCTTTCCAGCTAAAGAGACACTTCGTAGGATTGACTTCATTTTAGCATTATTAGAAACCAATATCAGAAAGATTATTAAAGAATATGAGAGACATTTAAGGGCAGCAGAAACAGATATAGAGAAAGTGTCAGAGACGTGGGATCAACGCCGTCAGGAGGTGCAACATGAATACGAAAAGTTATTACGCGAGCTTCAGAAAGAAGCTATTGATGGAGAAGAATTCGTTAGACTCAGCAGGCAGATTGAGGAATTGAAGCCATTAAAAGACCGTCAGGAGAAATTAAACAAAGAAAAAGAGGCTCTTTCTATAAGACGACGCAATTTACTGATAGATTGGGAGGATCTAAAGACGGCAGAATTCAGAAATTTAGAAAAAGCTGCTAAAAAAGTAAACAAAAAATTGGGCAAACAGGTCAGGGTAAAAGTCTTTTTCTGTGGTGACAGGGAACCACTCTTTGATATGCTACGTGAAAAGATAGGTGGACACTTAAGTGAAACAATCGTTACATTGCGGGAAAGAGATGATTTTTCGCTGCTTGAATTTATAGCAACGTGTAGAAAAGGAGCTACTGAATTACAAAACAAATTTAATATCACACTAGATCAAGCACGTAGGATTAGTGAAGCAGGAGAAGAAGTATTTAGGGAACTTGAAGAACACGATTTACCTCATACCACTATCATGGAACTCAATATCGGTTCATTGGATAGAGAAGTCTGGAAAGATATGAAAGACTTGTCAACTGGACAAAAGGCGACGACAATTCTTTTACTCCTTTTGCTTGAATCCGATGCTCCGCTCATCATTGATCAACCCGAGGATGATCTCGATAACTTCTTTATTGCTGAAGGAATAGTCCCAAAAATGCGGGAAGAAAAGCGTAAACGACAATTCATTTTTTCTACTCATAATGCAAATATCCCTGTTCTTGGTGATGCAGAACTAATCGTTGGTCTTAGAGCAGTTGGCGAGGCAGAAGAGGGGCATGGAGAAATCCCTGTGGAATGGATGGGCTCCATTGATGATGAAAATGTCCGATTGAATGTGGAAGAAATCTTGGAGGGAGGCAAAGAAGCCTTTGAAATTCGTAGGGCAAAATATGGATTTTGAAAATGGTGGGTGATAGCTATGAATAGAACGGAATTAATGGAAATTATTCGAAACGGTGAAAACTCAGGGGTTGAGTTTAAAAGAGATGATGTGCAACCTGTTGACTTGGCAAAAGAGATTGTTGCATTTTTGAATTTTCAAGGAGGGATTATTCTTCTGGGGATAGACGATGACGGAACGATTCGAGGCACAACCCGGCAAAACCTGGAAGAGTGGGTAATGAATATATGCAGAGACAAAGTAAAACCCGAAGTCATACCCTATTATGAGAAAGTTGAGATTGAAGGTAAAGTGATAGCAGTTTGTACTTTCTCTCAAGGACTTTATGTACATCATAGGTGGCATAATCAACATCGGTATTACTATATACGTGTAGGTTCTACAAGCAGAGAAGCAAGTCCGGAAGAACTCCAGCGCCTTTTCCAACAACGGGGTCAGATTCGATTTGACCTAAAGTCTGTTTCGGGAGCTACCTTTGATGACTTAGATATGCTTCGGCTAAAGAATTATTTCAGAAATATAAGGGGACAAGATATACTTCCTGATGACGTGGAAGCCTGGCAGCAGCTTCTGTTTAATACAGAGATAATGGTTGTCGACCAGGATAGGATCATCCCTTCTGTGGGGGGAATTCTTCTGTTTGGGAAGAACCCAAATCATTATCTTCCCCAGGCAGGCATCTCTGCTGTAGCATATAAAGGTCAGGAGAAGGATTACAATACCACCGAACGTGGTATAATTAGAGGTCCTGTAGTGGCAAGATTTAATGAGGCTGGAGAAATTGTTGATACAGGCCTGGTGGAGCGAGCAATAGAATTTGTTCGTAGAAACACAGGTACCAGAGCATATCTAGTGGAAGGTAGACGCATTGACAAACCTGATTATCCCGAAGAAGTCATTAGAGAAACGATTGTCAATGCGATTGCCCACAGAGATTATACTATCAGCGGGACAGATATTGAGCTATCAATTTACAGTGATCGCTTGGAAGTGATCAGTCCAGGAAGACTTCCCAATACTGTAACGGTAGAACGAATGAAAGCAGGATGTAGGGCGACGCGTAATGAGTTGATCAAAGAAATACTGAGAGATTATCATTATGTTGAAGCAACTGGTCTTGGAGTTCCAAGAAAGATTATTGCTGGTATGCTTAAACACAACGGCATAGAGCCAGATTTAATTGGAGAAGAATATTCATTTATGGTACGGCTATGGAGAGAAAAATCTAAGGGATGAGATCTAAACCTTCCGGCGGCCAAGATCAACCACAGCAGCCAAATACAACCAGCCCTCATCTGTCGGAATATATGTGGTATCCCGTTGAGAATCAAGGAAAAGTTATTTTTACTTTAGTCTACAAATTTTTGTCTAAAATCTTATAATTCTTGAAAACTAAGGTTTTTTTTCTGCATTAAATTCTGCTTTAATAATAAAGTCATGCTTTTGAGCATATTGACGCAACCTTTCTATTTGCCGGTTTAGATTGCCTGCATCGGCTTGCTTTTTAGTTGATACCCGGGCGTAAAGAACTGCTGTTTCTGATTTCGTCTTTGTTCTTTCAGTTCCTAAAATACGGTTGATTTCATCAATCGGGTATCTTTTATGATCACTAGCGTGACTTTATTGGTTTAATTTATCCTTGTTTTTCCCAAGCACGTAAACGATTTGGATGCACGCCTAGTTTTTTTGCTGCTTGACCTATATATAATAATTCCATGACATAATTATACTATATATAGTTATATATAGTATAATTATGTTTTATGTAGCTGTTGCAAACCTCCTTATCCCTAATTTCATAAGTTCCCCAGTCGTATGAACTTTTCAGAAAACCTTTCATCTTTTCCTGGTTTTGTTTATTTATGGGCTTATCTTATATAGTAACTTGCCTGTAAGTGTCCAGTCAAGATACTCATGTCTTGACAAAAAAATAAATAGTTATAAAATTAAAAGAAATAACATATTTAAATATTTAAATTCTTTAATTTATAAATTTATTGAATTGATTAGCAAAAGGGGGCCTTTATAATGGAAAAAACCGTAGAGCTATTAAAAGCAATTGCTGACGAGACGCGTTTAAAAATAATTTTGCTTCTTTCTAGGCAGGAGATGGCGGTTTGTGAGTTTATAAACGCTTTAAAGTTATCTCAACCAGCGGTTTCACATCACTTAAAAATTTTAAAGCAGGCCGGGTTGGTAAAAGATAATAGGAAAGGTAAATGGATTTTTTATACAATAGACCACCAAAAATTTGAAGACTTAGGGAATGACTTAGAAAATAAACTTTTTTTACCTATCCGGGAATATTATAAAAAAGGAACTCTTCCTTCCCGGATACGCCTAGAACCTTGTTTATGTGAGGAACTAAAGCAAGAGGCGGTCAAGGGAAAGGCAATTTAGAAGAGGTAACTTATTGGAGATTAAAATATTTAGCTTAAGTTTTTATGAAAACCAGGTTATTTAACAAGGAGGTAAAGCCGTTGTGACCAAGCCGGTTACCCGTAAGCTTTCTTTTCTTGACCGGTACTTAACTTTATGGATATTTTTAGCAATGTTTGTGGGCGTAAGCGGAGGTTATCTATATCCCCCAATTGCTGGCTTCTGGGGTAAATTCCAGGTAGGAACGACAAACATACCTATTGCTATTGGCCTTATCCTAATGATGTATCCCCCTCTGGCCAAAGTAAAGTACGAGGAAATTGGCAAAGTATTTCGTAATGGAAAAATACTTAGCCTTTCCCTGATTCAGAATTGGATTGTAGGCCCTTTCCTGATGTTTTTCCTGGCCTATATTTTCTTGCGCGACCGCCCAGAATATCTGGTTGGGTTAATTCTAATTGGGTTAGCCCGCTGCATTGCCATGGTGATTGTCTGGAACGAATTGGCCCAAGGCGATAACGAATATGCAGCGGCGTTGGTAGCTTTAAATTCAATCTTTCAAGTGCTGTTTTACTCAGTATTTGCTTACTTCTTTATCACTATATTTCCGAAATGGCTTGGCCTGACCCAAAACTCTATGGCAATTCATGTTTCCATGGCCGAGGTGGCTAAAAGCGTAGGCATTTACCTGGGCATCCCATTTTTAGCTGGGTTGTTGACCAGGCTTCTTCTTTTGCCTTCTAAAGGGAAACAATGGTACGAAACCAGGTTTATCTCCAGGATCAGCCCACTAACCTTAATTGCGTTGCTTTACACCATTATCATTATGTTCTCCTTAAAAGGTCAGTATATTGTAACCCTGCCCTTCGATGTAATTCGGATTGCTATTCCGTTAGTCCTTTATTTTATCATCATGTTTTTAGTTTCATTTTTCACTAGTTGGCGGTTAGGTGTTAACTATGAACAAACAGCTACCCTTTCCTTTACTGCTGCCAGCAATAACTTTGAGTTAGCTATCGCCGTAGCGGTGGCTGTCTTTGGCATTCAATCGGGTCAGGCCTTTGCCACCGTTATCGGACCTTTAGTGGAAGTGCCGGTGCTGATCAGTTTAGTAAATGTAGCCTTTTATTTCAGGCGGAGGTACTTTAGACGTGAATTACAGACGTAAAAATATTAACCCAAGTGTAAACAAGCGGCAGCAAATGTACGTTGTCCCTGCTTAAAAACCGGAAGAAATTAAATTTTAGGGGTTGTTTTTTAATCGTGAAAGAGCGTGACAAGTTTATCTTAATGGTTATTGTCTTTTTAATTGCCTTTTATATTCCGCTGGGCCACCATCGGGTGCAGTCGGCCATCTTGGAAGCTTTTTACCTGCTCCAGGATTACGCCCAAAAGCACGTGCTTACCTGCCTGGTACCGGCATTTTTCATTGCCGGGGCCATTGCCGTGTTTGTTTCCCAGGCGTCGGTATTAAAGTATTTTGGGGCAGGAGCAAATAAAATTTTGTCGTATAGCGTAGCCTCGGTATCGGGAAGCGTGCTGGCGGTTTGTTCCTGTACGGTACTGCCTATATTTGCCGGTATTTATACCCGTGGCGCAGGGATTGGTCCGGCCACGGCATTTTTGTATTCTGGTCCCGCCATTAACGTACTGGCCATTATTTTAACGGCCCGGGTGCTGGGACTGGAACTGGGTATTGCCAGGGCTGTTGGTGCGGTGGTTTTTGCCGTTGTTATTGGGCTGCTAATGCACTTTATTTTCCTCAAAGAAGAGAAGGAAAAAGAAGCGGCTGCCCTGCACCTGCCGCCACCTGAAGAAGATAAGCGTGCCCTGTGGCAATATACTTTGTACTTTTTAGCTATGGTTTTAATCCTTATTTTTGCCGCCTGGGGTAAACCAGCCCAACCGGTAGGTTTCTTTAGCGCGGTTTATGAAATCCACTGGTACCTGGCCGGCTTTTTCCTGCTCTTGCTATTGGTCATGCTTAAGCTTTGGTTTAATAAAGAGGAAATAATGACCTGGGTAGATTCTACCTGGGGTTTTACTAAGCAGATTTTTCCTCTTTTGCTTGGCGGTGTACTGGCAGCGGGTTTTTTTATGGGGCGCCCTGGTTTGGATACGGGAATTATTCCGGCCAGGTATATTTCGGCCTGGGTAGGAGGCAATTCCCTAGAGGCAAACTTACTGGCGTCTATAGTGGGAGCTTTTATGTACTTTGCCACCTTAACCGAGGTGCCTATTCTCCAGGGGCTATTAGGCAACGGCATGGGACAGGGTCCGGCGCTTGCTCTTTTGCTGGCCGGTCCGGCTTTAAGCCTGCCCAGCATGATCGTTATCAGAAGCGTTATGGGTACGAAAAAAACATTGGTCTATATCCTGCTGGTGATAGTTATGTCTACCCTGGCCGGAATGTTTTTTGGGGCTTTAAAGGGTTAGATTTTTATGTAAACATAAAGGAGGAGGAGGAAGAAATGCAAATTAAAGTTTTGGGACCCGGCTGTCAAAAATGCCACGCCTTAGAAAGGACTGTGCGCGAAGTTATCCAGGAAATGGACCTTGCGGCTGATATCGTTGAAGTTAAGGATATTAACGAAATTGTCAGCTACGGCGTACTGCTTACACCTGGTTTGGTAATTAACGGAAAGGTTAAATCGTCCGGTAAGGTTCTCAGTAAAAATGAAATTAAAAAATATATAAAACAGGAAATATAAGCACGCTTCCCAGGAATAACCAAATATTATAACCTGAGTTATCCTATTCTAGTGTAAGCAAAAAAGAGAGCCCAAATCTTGAAATTATGATTTATATGAGTATATAGACTCTTTAACAAAAAATATAGTATAATGTAAGAAGTAAGGATGGCATTACAAAGAGGAGGTTTTTATTTTGGAAAGAATTAAAATAACTACCAAGGGGCAAATAACTTTACCTAAGTCGTTACGTGAAAAACTAAAGCTTGAAAAAGGCGATTATTTAGATGCCTTTATATATAGTAATAGTCTGGTCTTAAAGCCCGTTCCGCGCCAAAGCGGTAAGGAAATCATTTTGGAATATTGCAAGAGGCAAAGCAGTCGGCGGGTTAGTTTAGAACGTGCAAGTCAGATTTTAACAAAGGTGCCTTTTTCGCTAACTGAAAGGGTCGGCAAGCTTCGGGAGGAAGAATAATTATGGGGGATAAAAATTATTTCCTCGATACCAGTGTCCTTTTTAAAAGATATGTCCAAGAAAAAGGCGCACGGTATATAAACGAACTGTTTAAACTAAAAACAAGTATCTTTATCTCGGAGATTACTCTTTGTGAAGTAATTTCTAATCTTCGCCGGCTTTTAGATATAGATAAAATTATAAACGAAGATGAATTTGAGGAACTAAAAGCTACTTTCCTGGGTGATGTAAGCGATGAAATATTTGGCATTGTGGAGCTAACATCAGCTATTATCTTAAGCAGTTTGGAAATTTGTTCAAAGCAGTATATAACTCCTTTAGATGCCATCCAGCTTGCCTCGGCTTTATCGCTTTTAGAAAAACCAACGTTTATTTGCTCCGATCAAAAACTATTGCGGTTGGCTGGTGAATGGGGCTTGACCACGCTTGATCCCATAAGTTTTGAAAAAGCGCAGGGTTAAAGCATCAGTAATTCTATAAATATTGTACGGAAGAAAATATTACCTTGAAGGTTGTAACCCCGCCGCAAAAAGCATATCCAGGTCTTTTTGGATTTCGTTACCGGGTAAAGTAAGATAGCCTCCCACCATCATCCCGTTAATAGCCAGACGTAAAGCCGCGGCTTGCTTTTCTTTAAGGGCCGGTTCCCGTCCCCCGCATAAGCGCAAGACTGAGCGGGGCATGATTAAACGGAAGATAGCTACGGTCTTTAAAATTTCTTCTACCGGCAAGGGCTTTTGCTCGGCCAAAGGTGTACCTGGAATGGGGTTTAAAATGTTCACCGGCACCGAACGCACCCCCAGTTCCCGCAACTCCAAGACCATTTCCAACCGGTCGGCCATACTTTCTCCCAGGCCAATGATTCCTCCCGAACAAACCGCAAGGCCTGCCGATTTTGCGGCCCGGATGGTGGCCACCCGGTCCTTGAAGGTATGGGTGGTGCAAATATGTGGAAAATTATGGCGTCCGGTTTCCAGGTTATGATGGTAGGTGGTTACCCCAGCTTCCCTTAATTGCCGGGCTTTTTCCTGATCAATACTTCCTAAAGAAGCGTGCAGTTCCAGGCTGGTTTCGGCACGCAACATCCGGTAAATCTCCAGCACTTGCTTAAAATCTCTTTCCTCAATACTTTGTCCGCTGGTTACCAGAGAGAAATGCCTTACTCCAACGATTTCCATATACCGGGCCTTTTCCAAAGCCTTTTCCGGACTAATCAGCGGGTATATTTCCACATTGGTACGGTAGCGGGATGACTGGGCGCAAAAGCGGCAGTCTTCCCGGCAAAGCCCTGAGCGGGCATTAATAATGGAACAAAGCTCTACCTCCTGGCCCCAGAAACGTTCCCGTACCTCCTGAGCCAGACTCAGCAATTCTTCTAATCTTTCTAGCGGCCAGCCGGCCAGTCCGAAAGCCTCTTCTGGGGACAGGCCTTCCCCCGCCAGAACCTTACCTTTAATTTCTTGTCTCGTAATAAGAGCCACATTATTACCTCCGGATGTCTTTATGTCATTACGTCAACCTGTATTCATAATTTGGTTAACAATTAATTATAGTTTATTATATATCATGAAGCCTTAAGCAAAGTCAATCTAAAATTTAAAATGAATCATAGAAAGTAAATAATGGCAAAATTCCAGGTGTTACTGTAAAATATTCTTGGTTTTTACCAATAGACTTTCAGAAGAAAGCAGCAGGATTTTAGGCCTTGTAATCCAGCAGTAACGCAGGAAGAAAGGAACCATCATAACAACCCGGAGAATATAGGAGAAAATGATTGATGATAAATCAGAATTAATTTTTTTAAAAAAGGACTTGACAGTCTTCTTTTTTTAGGGTATAGATTAGTATAATGATAAACAAAGTTTACATGCACCGTGGCATAGCATATAGCGCATAGTACATAGGACCTTGAGGAGGTGAAACTTTTTACGCCCAAGTATTCCTACGGCTAATACTTCGGAAAAGGAGGATTTACGTGTCGTTTAAGGTGGCCGTTGCCAGCAGTGACGGTAAATTTGTAAACCAGTATTTTGGCCGGGCTAGTCAGTTCCTTATTTTTGAGGTAAAGGATAACGGCGACTATGAATTTCTGGCCTTGCGGAAAAATACCCCGCCATGCAATAGCGGAGAGAGCCATGATGACCTGTTGACCAAAACGTTAGACTTAATTTCCGACTGCCGGGCAGTATTGGTAAGCCGGGTTGGTCCGGGGGCAGCAGAAGCTCTTGTTTTGCGCGGAATCCAGCCTTACGTAATTCCCAATTTCATAGAGGATGCTTTAAAGCAGTTGGTTTTGTTAAGAACCAATGCAGATACAACACAAGGAGCCTTTAGAAGCTATGATGAAAGATCCATATCTCATAGAAACACAAATGAGAAGAATGAAAAACCTGCTTTGATTAAAGAGGTAGGACTGTAGGGGCGTTAAATTTAACGCCCCTACATGTTCAGAATTACATAAGAGGATTTTTCGGGCGAAAAATAAAAAAATAATAGAATAGGAGGAAAAAAATGAGAAAACGAAAAGAGATTGCCATCTACGGGAAGGGAGGTATTGGAAAGTCCACTACCACTTCCAATCTTAGCGTAGCCTTAGCCGAAATGGGATATAAGGTAATGCAGATTGGATGCGACCCAAAAAGCGATTCCACAAATACGCTGCGGCGGGGAAGATTTATTCCCACGGTACTCGATACTTTAAGAAGCGGCTCAAGCGATTTAAGCAAGATTGTCCATGAAGGATATAAAGGAATTCTTTGCGTTGAGGCGGGGGGACCTGAACCTGGCGTTGGATGTGCGGGAAGAGGAATCATCACCGCGATAGAACTCTTAAATCAAAAGGGCATAATTGAGGGATATTCGCCGGACGTGGTTATTTATGATGTGCTTGGGGACGTGGTCTGCGGCGGGTTTGCGATGCCGATCCGGCAGGGGGTTGCGGAGCAGGTATACGCGGTAACCTCTTCGGATTTCATGTCGCTGTACGCGGCAAATAATCTTTTTAAGGGAATAGTAAAGTATGCCAACAGCGGAGGGGCACTTCTTGGCGGAATTATTGGCAATTCAATCAACAAGACGGCGCAGCAGGAGATGATTACCGATTTCAGCAGGAAAACCGGGGCCCAGGTGGTTGAATATATTCCCCGGTCGCAAACCGTTACGAAGTGTGAACTTGATGGCATGACTACCATTGAAGGCTCTCCAAGATCAAAGCAGGCGGCTGTTTACCGGAGTCTGGCCAAGAAAATTATTGAAAATGGGAATAGTTACGTTCCAAAACCACTCGACCCCGAAGAATTATGGAGCTGGGGCTCAACGTGGGTAAGCCGGCTGTTAGGAGAAAAAAAGGCGGCCTACGAGGGGATACAGGATAGTAAAGGAGGAGGAATTTAAATGGTAAAAAAAAGTTAAACTAAGCGAGAAGATTGTTCCCACCCGAGAAGATCGTTTGGGTACGATCATTGCGTACGGGGGGAGAGCGAACGAACTTGTTGATCTGGCGGCGCGGCGGTGCCTTAAGGCGTAGGACCGGTCGTTTACCCAGACGACCTTCTGCCAGGAATGGCTGGCTATGGTCACGCTCGCAACGATAACGGACGCGGTCTCCATCATCCACGCGCCGGTCGGCTGCAGCAGCTCTCTGTCCTGCATCAATATCTTTAACCGTTTAGGTCATATCCTGCGAGGAAGGGCGCCGTCGAACACAAGATGGCTTTCTACGAATCTCCTGGAAGCAGATACAATTCACGGAGGGGAAGAAAAGCTTAAGGAGGCGATTATAGAGGCGGATAAAAGGTACCAGCCCAAATCAATCTTTGTATTTACCTCCTGCGTAGCCGGGATTATTGGCGAAGATATTGATGCGGTGGTAGAAAAAGTGCAGCCTGAAGTAACTGCGCTTGTGGTTCCGGTGCATTGCGATGGATTCAGGTCAAAGGTGTGGGCATCCGGCTACGACGGTTCATTCCACGGTGTTTTAAGCTATTTAGTAAAAGAGCCGGCGGCAAAAAAGGATGATTTAATCAACGTAGTTAATCCGCTCACTGTCGGAAGGCTTGACGAAGTTGAGATAGAGCGGCTCCTGAACAAGCTGGGACTTAAAGCTAACTTCATCCCCTGCTTTGCGACCACGGACGCCCTCCGAAACTCAGCCGAGGCCGTGCTTACCACGAGCCTTTGCCCAACCTATAGCGAGTACTTTGTAAAATTATTGCAAGAGCGTTTCCAAGTTCCGTACACCCAGGAAGTAATGCCCATTGGGCTTGATAACACAGACCTGTGGCTCAGGGAAATTGGCAATCGGCTTGGAAGAAAGGAGGAGGTGGAGAAAATCATAGCCGAAGAGCGAAAAAGGGTTGAGCCAAAAGTAGCCGAGCTTAAACAAACCGTTTTTAAGCTTTAATGATTCTCCTGGCAAATTCTAATATGGCTCTTATAGCCTCTTTGGGATTATCACTCAAATCACTTTCTGTAACATTTTCCTGAGCTCCTTTATGAAAATGCTTTGGATAGGTTCGCAGCTTTTTTGCTTCTCTGTCAGGGAGATTATTATATCGATATATCGTCCCATCAACATTTTTTCTTTCCCAGTGATAGGCATAAATACCTTTTTTCTTAATCGAAAGCCAAATATCAATGAAGCTCTCATCCTTTAGCAAAATCCGTAACTTGCCATCTACAACCAATGTGCCCTCCACTATATCTGCAAAATCACTTAAAGCAATCTGTACAAGTTGTGAATATAACTTGTCTCTGGAAGTCATTTCTGTATAGCCCTCTGCAATAGATTAGCAACCTTCTCTCTTTCTAATTCAAGATACTCAAGCCTGCTCAAATCATCAA
The DNA here is from genome assembly GCA_000681355.2 of Peptococcaceae bacterium SCADC1_2_3. Lineage (GTDB taxonomy): Bacteria > Bacillota > Desulfotomaculia > Desulfotomaculales > Nap2-2B > SCADC1-2-3. The sequence continues at coordinate 1,548 of JJNX02000005.1, read as the reverse complement.
AACACTCTGACTCAGTTATCTCCCCAGCCTCAAGTTTTTTCCATAGTTCATCAAAAGAAATTACACCATGCCGGCTTGATAGTTTTCTTATTTCAATAGATAAATTTTTTATCTCAACTTCCAGAAAGTGTTTGACCCCCTCTTCAATCAACCGTTTTTTAGGAATCTTTAGTTCCTTTTCTACCATCTGGATTAAGCTCGGCATTTATTTTACCTCCTTTACACTTACCTAGTTTTAAATGCTTTGCGAATTTTGTGGGTCATTGTCCAGGCAGTTTGGTAGCTTACCCTGGCACTGATTATGATCCATTTGAGCATAAACCTGAATATCTTCTAATTCCACATTTGGTAAATATCCTGCCTGGTACATCCTAGCACCTCATTATCCATAAAAAGACCATCCATCTTCTGCTTTAAAACTCTTCGGTGCTTTCACTTTAGCATAATTAACAAACCGAGGCAAATAGAACATTATCTATCTGAATAAAAGATAAAAGTACTGATAAGATAAGAGCTTTTTGCGATGTTCGGGAAGCTAGACCGCACAAGCGTTAAAAGGAACACAAAAAAAGATTTTACCCCATAATAAAAGGAAAAATAAGGTTTTGTGGGGTAGAAATCATGGATTACTAAAGGCAGGCTGGAAGCCTACCCTACAAATCCACCACAAGTTTGAAAAAAAAGAAAACAGGTAAAGACTCCCGTGGTAAAATAGTAATTGAAGAAACCACTATTTAGGGAGGCTCACCTGCATGGCTATTATACCACAACTTCGCATTTTTGGCTGGAAGGAAATCGAAGAATTAGGTGACTTAGAACGGTTACGTCTCGTGCTGGAATATATGCCGGACGAAAAACTAATGAGACAGCTGGAAAAAGAGCGATATAAAGGTCGGGACGATTATCCCGTGCGGGCGATGTGGAACTCCGTACTCGCCGGCACCGTGTTTCAGCATGATAACGTAGAAAAACTACGCCGGGAATTAGCTCGGAATGGGCAATTACGGGAGATGTGCGGTTTTTGTGAAAAAGTACCCCCGGCGTGGGTGTATACGCGATTTTTGAAGAAAGTATTAAAACATGCGGAAGAAGTGGATAAGATTTTCGAAAAGCTGGTTGAGCAGTTGCGGAAACTATTGCCTGATTTCGGCAAGCATCTAGCCGTAGACAGCAAAGCCATCTCATCCTTTGCCAAGCGGAAGAATGGCAATCAGACCCCGGATGGCAGACGTGATACAGATGCCGATTACGGGAAAAAAGAATACCGGGGCCAGCACAAAGACGGCAGCCTCTGGGAAAAGATCGTGAAATGGTTTGGCTACAAACTACATTTAGTTGTGGATGCAACATATGAATTGCCCGTGGCCTACAAGGTCACGAAAGCTTCGGCGTCAGACATCAAAGAAGGGCACGCCTTAGCCGAACAGATAGAAGAGAAACAGCCGGAGATTTTGCGGATAGCCCAAACATGGGCGGGCGACAAGGGCTATGATGATACAAAACTAATCGAGAAATGCTGGGATCGGTATCAAATCAAACCGGTGATCG
>JJNX02000004.1 GCA_000681355.2 Peptococcaceae bacterium SCADC1_2_3 | reverse complement strand
ACATACGTGTTGCCACCTATACATGCTTAACACCCCTTCTTCCCTCCTTCTTTACGAAGGAGATTTTATCATAGGGGGGTCAATTTTAGATGACGAAAAGGGGTCAATTCTATTTTACGATCTAGACTATAATATTACCTTTTAAAAGTTCTTCCTCAATTGTTTGCTGGTCATCTCCAGAAAGACCATAACTCCGGTAAATTTCTTCATCTACCCTTTGTTCCAATTCCGCCAATTCTATTCGTCTTTGAATAGCCAATTCCGGACCATTAACCCAGGGCGGTGGGGCAATGAAATCAAATGCAGTCTCGTTTTCGGTAGACTCCTGTTGACGGATTATTATTGCTCTATGGGCAAGCCCCGACAATATTTGTGAGGAAAGCCGGTTTTTTTCCAGAACAGGAACGCGGGCAATATCCCCGACCTGAAACGAGACAGTGGGATTAAAAATGGCCAGTGCGTACTGCGACCACTTAGAATTTAAAACCGCAAGCACTTCAGGAATCAAATCCTCCGGAGGGAAACCTGACGAACCTTTTACGTCAAAAATAAACCCTTGCGGAAGGTAACGAGCGCCAAAGCCTGCCGAACTTAAATCCGTCCAGGTTACGCCTTCACGAAAGTAAAAATCAGTGTTTTGCGGGCGCGATGCAACCCGCCCATTTTCCCCAACTAAATTCTTGATCTCCACACCATCCTTATACCAGTTCACCACATATTCCTGATTCCCATACCACTTCCGGTAAGCCCCGCCCTTCATGTAAGGGAACCACTTTTTTTGCGTAGCCTGAGCCTCAACGTGATTTTTGCAGCCAAAAGCAATCCGGGGTTTACCTACTTCCCACCAGAAGCGCAAAAACCGGAAGTTATCAGCAGTAGCTAATCCCTGACGTGGTTGTGCTATATCACCCAATTTTGGTAAATCAATAAAAAGCTGGCGTATACCAGGTGTAATCTAGTAAACCCAGGGACTGTCAGGAATAGCATCAAAATCACCCTGCTGGTAGTGGTAAACTTGATGATAATTTTCGCCACGTTGGAGGGCAGCCACCGCCGATTCAAAGGCTTGGCGCTTAGCCAGCGCATCTGGTTCTCTAACCAGGCGAAAATAGATCGCCGCAGCGTTTTGACGTTTCCCGGCCTCCGCTTCGCGGCGTAAAATATAAAATGCACAATCCACTACCGTATCTTCAAAAGTATTTAGACCGGTATGAACCAGCGATTCGATGGTGACTGAGCCACGCAGGCGTTCCCGTACTTTTTCAAAGCTAGTAATGAACATGAATGTTTGGGGGGGGTAATAATACCCAGCCTGGCCCCCGGCTTAAGAAACTCCAAACAACGTTCAAGGAAGGCAGCGTAAAGATTACGTTTGCTATTTGGGTAGGCTGATTCCATAAATGACTTTAAGCGGGAATTATAATCACGGACATCCAGGTAAGGAGGGTTGGTTACCACTATATCATACTGGCGCAGCATTACATCAAGTAAGCGCAAGCCTTTTGTTGCTTCACCGATAAAGTAGGACTCGTCTTTTCCCTGTTCTGCCTGAAGCCGAGCAAACTCGTTAAATGATTCAATAATTTTATGTTCGAGAGTTTTCCAATATTCTTCATTAGACGCTTCCTTTTCAAACTGTTCTAAAGACCAACCGAAAATGTCAAGCTGCCGGCCCTCCCGGTTAAACCGTTCTTTCTCCTTGGAGATAAGTTTACGAATCTCATCTTCCAAACGCAGCAGGGAACCGGTTTGGCTTGCATCTTTGAGCCGGTGCCAGAGGGTTTTTATAATTCTTTCGTAAATAGGATGAGATAAATGCATCTCTCGTAAAAAACCTTCCAGGCGTTCGCCATTTAAAAGAAGCACGTCAGCACAGGCTAAGTTGCTATTCCTAAGTAAAGCAGTTCTATTGAACGATCTGGCTTTAAAATAAAGCGTCAGGGCCGAGAGTTGAACAGCACGCAAATCAAGGTCAATACCATATAAGTTATTTTCAAGAATAGCTGCCGGAATACGTTCCGTATCTGGGACCGACGGCTGGTTAGGCCAACCTGGTTTACCTGTATTTTCTATCTCCTCGCGGTACATTTGAACTAAGAGTTCAAAGGCCACTAACCCAAAATTTCTGGTTCATTAAAATATTGGTAAACCCAACCAATTGTTTCTTCATTTCCTTCTTGCCATTCCTCGGCAAGCTCTTTGGCATTGATCATTTGGACCAATTCTTTAATTGCGCGAGGCTTTGGAAACAAAAGGCTGGCTAAACTACCTGGATCAAAAAGAACTTTTATTTCCTTTGCTATCTCTGAACATTGCCATAAAATAAAGTACCGGTAGGGCTATATCCCGGGGGCCTTCCCCGAAAGCATTCTTGGGTGAATCGCCTTCTTCATATAGATAAAGGATAGCTTCATTTCCTTCTTGGGTAAGCCACAATTTAAAACTATTAGAATCTGTTCCTTTGGTGATAGTCTGGCGAATAAGCCGGCGGACTTCCATCATTTTAAAGGCTATAAAACGGTTAAGCCAGGTAAAGGCAATTTCCTTGACCAGTTTTTCATAAGCATTATGACCTCTAAGTCCGGCCTTAGATTCGTCAATCAGGAACTTTTCCAGATGTGCTCTGGTATTTTTTGTATTTTTATCTGTGCTAATTACCGGCAAATGATCTATTGATTCAAATATTCCATTATTATGCAAGCCATAAACCGCTTCCAGTAATTCCTCTACCTCAGAAATAAGAAGTTTTCTGGCCCTTAAAGTAAAATCATGCAGCGCTTTTTTATTCATGATCTTCGCTCCCGGATAACCGTTACTTGCCTGTATCCTTTAGTTAAATATTAATTATCCTCCAGGTTAAAAAAATTTATTTCGCAAAAATTATGCTTCAGCCTCTCTTGATAAAATGTCATTTATAATGTCTCTTTTGCAAATTATAACACGATTTTTGGTTCAGTAACACGTACAAACAAAGCCGATTTTATCCAGGGCTTTACTTCTTTCAGGGAATACAGGGAATAGCGGTCAGGTACAGCGCATTGTTAGGCCTATTTTACTTTTCTCCTTGCAGGCCTCACTTCGTACAAAGATTGATCTTCCTTGAGCATCGAAGCCCGCTCCGTGGAAACCTTCTCAAAGATAAATGGTTTCACACAACAAGGAGATCCCATTCCTTGGTGGGTCTGAAGAAACCAGTAAGTTCAACCGCCTTCTTTCTAAAAATACAGCTCCCAGGAATTCCGGCTTGTGTGACAAGTTCTGAGAAAAGTTCAATGAACCCGTCCATCTGTGCACCGCCAGTGACGGCACTACGCAGATCTTGGTCGGCTTTGCCACCTGCTTCCTGTTTCTTCCGCTGGGCAGCCCTTGTTTTCCATTAGTGAGCGACTGCTTTGGCGGTACGATCGGCTATCTGTTTCGCAATTTCGTGATTATTCATACCAACATAACCCTACCAGATTCTTCTATTTTACTCCAGAGGCCAACGTTCGGCATAAGCGGCGATGCGAAACACCGTCTGCTGCAAGCCGTTGTTCGCATCATTTCTCTTTCAGCTCTTCGAGGACTTCCCTGACCAACTCCTGATACTCGGATCGGATAGCGAAGTTGTCCTTCTCCCAGTGATGCCTTGGGTATTCGTAGACCACTACCTGTCGGAGAAAGTCATTCTTCTTCATACCAAGTTGCGAAGAAACCAGGGTGAGATAGTATCCGACCTTCGATTCGTCATAGTTAGGGTCAAAGTCCACAAATGCCTTCTTTAGTTGGTCTCGAATCAAGACCTTGGTTTTGAGCAGTGCCGGAAATAGGATGTCACGCATTCGTTGATTCGTAACCCTTTCACGCGAAAGGTAGTCGCGAAGCAATTGTTTCAAGACTTGGTGATCGTGCGTACCTGGATCATCGGACATTTGAATCTCGAACTTCTTCTGTTTACGCCTTCGCTCTTCCTCCATTTCCTCAGAAATGATCGAAGTCTTCGTCAGCAACTCTTCTCCGCCCTTTGTCTTGATGTAACTCAGAACGACAGCATTCACATTGACTCCGTAGGAATCGGACAGCCATTCGATCATCCTTTCAAGTGATGCCTCGATGGAAAATCCGACCAAAATGATTCGTTGGGTGCTGTTGAGGTTGACTATTTCCAGATCAACGTCAGGGAAGAATTCGTTGAACGATTCCTGAAGAGTCTTCTTTGTGTACTTCGAGCAGACCTCGCCAAGTCTTTCAACGGTCCATTCCGCAACATCCGATGCATAGTCAATGGCCTGCGCAAGTGATTCACGCGGCAACTCGGAGCGTTTGATCTCGATGATGACAGTGTTTCCGGATTTGTCAATCCCAAGGAGGTCAATGGGTCCGGACTTCGTCATGATCTGTCGTCCGATAAGCATGATGTCTGTGCCCATTATCTCCGGGTTTGACGCGAGCCACGGTTCCAGATCGTAGGGTTCAGTGCGGCTTTCTTTCTTGAGCGTACTTTCAATAGACGCGAGCTTCCCATCAATGATCTGCCAAGTCTTGATCTCTGTACCCATACCTCATCCTTCTTTCATGCTAACGACCAAGCTCACCGGGGCAATGGAGCATAGCGGAATTGCCGTCCGGTGCAGCACCTTGTTAGCCACTTTCAAAAATGCCGACGAGAGAAAGAAGCGAATCATCACGAAGAATTGTTTTTATCGCTCGCGAACATTGCGTATTACTGATCGAAAGCGCTTGTGCAATCTCCTTGTGAATGCCTTTAGACCATGGTTGTGCTGGAAGGCGGCGAGCAATCTCTTCAATTGTATCCCTATCAAGATTAGTAGGCGGTTCGTCTTGCATCCCGTCTTTTGGCGCCTTGTGAATATCCTTTCGAATGATACTTAGTAGTCCTCTCTTCTCAAGCTTCTTGAGCTCACTAAGATACGCAAGCACGGTCTCACGATCACTACAGAGCAGCAACACGACCCCTTCCTCACCGTCACGAGAATATGCGAGGATATCACTAAGGAGAGCACCACGCTCCCCTGTCGCACGATCATTGACTATGAATGGGTAAGACGGAAGGAACAGGTGCTCTGCCTCATCAGAGGCAGTTTCAACCTCTATTTCGAGTTCAAACACATTTCGGTCGGCCCCTTCACGATTGTGCAGATCCGATAACAGCGCAGTGACCTTTGGTTCGAGTGTATCGGCGAATTCAATGATAGTATTTATTGCCTCTGAAAGGTAACCTTCGTCAATAGACAGCGGACCTTTTCTTGCATAACCATATTTGTGCCTGTAGGCTTGGTCTGCACGTCCGAGCTGATGAACAAGAAGATGCCGGCGATCATGCATTTCCCAAAGTCGAGAGATGCCATCAAGCAATTCGGGGAACTTTATTTCCATACGTCGCTCGTAGTACTTTGCGATATCTTTGATTCCAGCGGAATGCAGTTGTCGAAGCTCCTTCGAAAGGACTCGTTCTCGAAGATGCGCGGAGCTTGCCACTGATAGAGCCTCGGCGTGAGTGAGTTCGATGACATTTGTGCTTTGAAAAAGATCGGTCCGATGCATGAATACATCGCGGACCAAATCGACCAAGAACACCTCAAATGTGGAAATCAGCCTTACGAAGATTGTTTCCCGGATGTAGCGGGGAAACTGACTTTTTAGCCTATTTAGGAATATATAATGGCTGCTGGCGACCTCTGTGCCTGGATCACATGGCAGATAGACAGGGAATAAGGGATCAATCCGTCCTTCGCGAATTTGCCTGTTCAACGCGCCACTAGCAACCTCAAAAGCGAAATCACAAGCTCGCGCAAGTACGTTCAATCTGGCTAGTTCGGTGCGGAATCGTCGGAATGAGGGTAAGTTCATCTCTCGCACGCTCCTAAGTGCCTAACAATGATTATATAGTCTTTATAAAACAGCAAATACAAGCTGTCTCTTTCTGTATAAGATTTTGCCGTGCCTTCTTGTTTATTCGGCTAAAGCTTGTCATTTCATACAATTACGGTTATCTTCTATTTCGGGCGTTCCGGTTTATACAGACTGTATAAACCGGGTCAAAGTCCATCGACTGGACTGCGCACCCCTTGTCCTTCCTTGTATGATAGCATTAATACCATTATACATTAGTGAAAAAAAGGCGTCAAACATGAATTTGCCAAAGATGCTGTCAAGAATTTTTAGGTATTATTTTTTTACCCCCAAATAATAAGCTTCTCCTGTTTGCAAAAGCATTACCTTAACATCTGATCTCCGCGGCTGACCGATTCCCGAATATGTTTGTGCCACTCCAGCATTTTATAAGCGCACAAGCTCGGTATAATTCGGGGGGGCACAATACTTAATTTTTAATTTGCTGAGCATTAATTAGGTATTGTGTCCGTTCCACCGGAGTGATTCTGTTTTGGGGCCGCAATAAGGTGTTTTAGGGCTACCTGAACCGGCACTAAAGGAGCGGGTTGATCTACCGTATCTGCCAGTACGGCGGCAATATTATTTTCTGTCCGCGACAAATCACGGACAAACTTCAACAAACAAACTGTTTTGGCCACCCGGGTGGTCCAAGCCTCGTCTTCTGGGTCGTTCTTAAAACGTTGGGTAATATCACTAATATCTTTGTTGTTTTTCCGTAGAAAGTTCTACAAAATCTTGGGCTAAATCTTTGGGCTCCAAGCAGGCTGACCTCACCGTGGGTAAATTTGTCCAGCGCTTGAAGGTTGGCGAAAAATTAGGCTTGCCAAATCGTCCTCTTATTAAACAACTTAAACAACGGAAGCCTTGCCATTTCCTAACTTTCCTGGTGCGCCCGGAGGGACTCGAACCCCCGGCACGCGGTTTAGGAAACCGCTGCTCTATCCACCTGAGCTACGGGCGCGTCATATTTATGCTTTGAGAAACTTTATTAAGTTTATCATACCCACTGTATAAAATTATGTCAAGCAGCGAAAATCCACGTTATCAATACCAACGGTACTGTTATTACCGGTTGCGGGAGAAAAGATAAAACGCACTTCTGCCCGGGCCGTGCCGGCAGGGCTTAATCCTGTCGTAAGGGTATACGAAGTATACTGTTCAGGTATGGCGGCCTGGTTAAAAACAGGGTCGGCCCGGCTAATAAAGTTGCCTTTAGTGTCATAAAAAAATGTTTCTGCCCCCAGGGTAAAATTTGCCCTTGGCGGCGTTTGTGGAATTTCGCGCGCCCAAAATTCAAGCCGGAACAAACGCCTTGGCAACCCGCTTACCATTTGAGTTAAGGCAGCCCGTTGGTTAGGCGACGTTCCTAATTCGGCCGCAAAAGAACCTGATTTGCTGAAACGGGTGCGGTTTAAATTTGTCCCCTGCCAACCGGAAGGAGTGTTCTGGTTTAGCCAGTTTTCCAGGCCGGGATTGTTTAAGAGGTTATCACTCGGACAGGTAATTGGCGGCGGCAAAGGAGCCGGGGCCAAACGAATCCTGATGGTCGTAGGAATAAACCGGCGGCGTAATTCTTCGGCTAAATTGTAGCCGCGGACAATATACGAACCTGGAGCCACCAATTGCCCGGAATTATCCCGTTGGTCCCATAGGGCGCTAAATATTTGCGCTTCCCCGGGACGTATAGATATTCTTTCCATCACCTGGGCAAAAAACTGATCTTCCGACCAGCGCCATATTTCCTGGTTGTCTTTTAAAACAACAAAATCAAAGCGTTGGGAACTCCGGTAATTTAAAGTAACCGGGGCGGAGGTAATGTTTAGTTTGGTCAGGGTCAAAAGAATGGGTTCTCTTCGTAAAAACCGGGCTTTCTCGGTAGTTAAAATATAAAGAAGACCATCAACAATTCGGGTGGTGTAAGGGTCATTTTCCACCTCTGGTTCGTCAGTTTCTAGATCAAGATACAGTTTCATTCCCACCTTAATATTATCCGGGTCAGGAAGATCATTTAAAGTTAAAATCTTTTCCAGCGTAGTGTTAAAACGGCGGGCAATTAAGTAAAGCGTATCCTGGGGTTGAACGTAATAAACGAACAAAAAAATCCCCCCTTTATTAGTCTTTATTGCTTGGCTCAAAGCTAATTTAAAAGTTGGGCAGTTGCTTTATTTATACTATGAATCTTTGCCTTGGCTTGCGTCATAAAAAAGTAAACCCAAACGTAAGTCTTCAGCGCAAGCCGTTCGTTTACAGATAACGCATCCCTTGTCTTTACGTGTAAAAAAAGGGGGTAATTTTTTACTATGGTTAACCGGCTATTATTTTGACCAACACTTTTCTTTGCCTAGGCCCGTCAAATTCGCAAAAGAAAATGCCCTGCCAGATACCTAGCACCAGACGGCCGTCGTTGATAAAAACAACCTGGGAAGCGCCTAAAATACTGGCTTTGATGTGGGCAGCGGCATTTCCTTCTGTGTGCCGGTAGTTGTCCTGCCAGGGAGCCAACTTATCTAACTGTTTTATAATGTCCTGAACCACACTGGGATCAGCGTTCTCATTAATGGTAATGGCGGCAGTAGTGTGGGGCGCATAAAAATGACAAATTCCTTCCGGTATACCGGCTCCGGCTACCAGTTGCTTTATTTGACTGGTAATGTCTACAAATTGCGTCCGGAAAGAAGTTTTTACGTTAAGGACGTTATAATTACCCATCCTCTATAACCCCCTAATTTTTTTTAGTGTTTGATACAATTTTGAAAAAAGACTATATTTCCCTATTTATCCTTTAATTTGTCATTAAGCCAGTTGAATAGCCAGTTCTACTGCTTCAACCGCACTCCTGGCCTGGTGAACAGCAAAAGAACGTTTTTCTTTTTGAACTAACTCCCAGGTAAAAAGACCCACCACAGGCTTACCCATTTTTAAAGCCAGTCCAATTTCAGAAAGAGTACCGTAGCCTCCGTAAATAGCAATTAACACATCGCAGGCACACGCAATAACGGCATTGCGGGCGTCTCCCAGACCGGTGGCCAGGGCTACCGTCAGGTAAGGGTTACCTTCCTGGCGGCTTTTGCCGGGAAGAATACCTATTACAAGTCCTCCCGCCTCCTTAGCTCCCTTGGCGGCAGCTTCCATTATGCCCCGCCGCCCCCCGCAAATGAGTACGGCCTTCCGGCGGGCAATTTCACGCCCCACTTCTTCGGCCAGGGAGGCTTCTGAAGCAGTACATTCTCCTGTCCCAATTACCCCAATATAAAGCAATTGTTTTCCTCCAATGAGGTAGATAAATAAAGGTAATGATAGATATATAAAAAGCAACTAAAGTATAAATTATCCTCAGGAGTTTTACAAGGGCTGAATGGGGTCAGGTCTTGAAATATAAGAAAATGTTTATTTTAATATACCACATGGCTAGACCGTTAAGAATAGAATATCCTGGTGCAGTTTACCACATCACTACCCGCGGAAATGCGAAGCTTAAGATTTTCAGCGACGACCGGGATAGGGAATGCATTTCCCCATTTCCATTTCGTGGTGTGATATAATAAAAAAGAATGGAAAAAGGAGGGAATACATCATGGATCAATATCGCCAGGTGGTCGAGTTGTGGCAGTCGTACAACATTATGTCGGTAGCCGACCTGGATAAATGTTTGGACAGCTTCCGTATTTTGTTTGCGTTCCATTCCGGAAAGATAGAAAACGAGGATATTACCTATCACGATACAAGAGAAATCTTTGAAAACGGCAGGGTCGCAAATTATACCGGTAATCCCCGCGCTTTATTTGAGCAGCAAAATCAAAAAATGTGCTACGAGCTTTTGAAAGAAAAAATCGTGAAAAAGGAGCATCTGAGTATGGAACTGGTCAAGGAAATCCATAGGGCACTTACCGGCGGAACATACGATGAACGAAGATATATTGAAAACGAAGAACGACCGGGTGAGTTCAAAAAGCACGATTACGTGACCGGCATCCATGAGGTTGGCTCAGCCGCGGAAGATGTGGAATGCAATCTGACGGAACTGATTGACGAAGTCAATGCGTATGAAGGCAAGGATGTATTGAAAGTCGCCGCCTACCTTCACGCGAGATTTGAATTTATCCATCCTTTTGCGGACGGCAACGGACGTGTCGGAAGGACGCTCCTAAATTACTATCTCATGACGAATAACCACCCACCCCTCATTTTCTATGATGAAGATAAACGGATGTATTATGAGTGCTTGCAAAAATATGACGAAACCGAGGATTTAAATTCCTTGTATGAGTTTCTCAGGTATGAAACGGAAAAGACATGGGAAAAGACGCTGGCGCTGGCTGTTGGCATAAAACAGGACCGCAAGGCCTTGTCGGATTTTACTCCCAATATGTAACAAAAACAGGAATCAAGATGAAATCGAAAGTCATCTTAAAAGAATTATTATGACTATCGTTTGACTTGCATCTAAATCGGACTAACATTACATTTAAATCAACAGAAACCAGAAACCGAGGTAGAGTAGAGAACTGGCAATGACCGCTTTAGGCTGGCTTATCTGTTTCCGTCCCTTTCGTTTGACGGTGCCTAAATAGCCGCACCATAGTAGACTTGCCAATCCTTCCTCATCAAACCGTGCATGCGGTTTTCCCGCACACGGCTTTCCGATGCTCTTCTTCTTTTTGCTAGTCTAAAAGGGAACGATTTTTAGCCCCATATTCACAAAAAAGGGGACTATCTGATAAAACTTTTCCTGTATGCTGCGGCTTGCTAAAGATAACCGGTATAACCCGTAAGGCTAAATTTTGACCCCTTTCATCCTTAAACGAGACTTGACAGCATCCCGATCAAGGAAATGTTCAACAATAATGTTCAGGTACTCCGCCACCAGCGTCGACCCCCGTTTGACCACCCGGGCCATCAATTCCAGTGGGAGGCCATAAGTATGCATAATTAAAACACGCTCAAAGTCGTCGATGTACCTGTCCACCGCCTCCGGGCTGTGCCGGGTGATCCGGGCAATGTCATGGCTGAAATACCTTTTCGGGTAGAAGCCGATAATGATATCCTTGCTATGTTTGAAATCATGACATAATTATGCTATAATGATATCGCAAATCATAGCAAAGGAGTTGAGCGTATGCCACTGATAAGACCCATCGCTGAATTAAGGAATACAAGTAAAATTTCAGAAATCTGCCACAATCAATCGGAACCTGTGTTCATCACCAAAAACGGATATGGCGATTTAGTGATTATGAGCATGGAAACCTATGAAAGACAATTGGCGCTTGCGGATGTTTATAAGAGGCTGGGCGAAGCCGAAAAGCAAATTGCAGACGGTATCCCTCTTTTGGAGGGTGAGCAAGTGTTCAATCGTTTAAGAGAAAAGTATGCAAAATAGTTATCAGCTAAAGTTTACCCCAATCGCCAATGATGATTTAGACGGGATATACCGGTATATTTCAGAACACCTGGTTGCCCCAAAAGCCGCCAATGACCTGATGGATAATATTGAAACCTCCATCATGCAGCTCAAGGGTTTTCCCTACTCGGGCAGTCTTGTTGCAGATGACATTCTAAGCAGCCGGGGCTATCGCAAGCTGATTGTAAAAAATAACATTGTCTTTTACCTGATTGACGAAACAGAAAAACAAGTTGTCATTATGCGTGTGCTTTATGGTACGCAGCAGTACGAAAATTTACTGTAACAAGTACGAAAATAAGAAGAAAGCGGCGGGGACGTCCGGATAACAGTAGACGACCCGGCGCGCTGGCAGCAGGTCGGCAGCTATCTTGACCGGGTAGCAACTCAATGGAATACCACTAGAAGTGGAGCAGTAGCTGAGCTATTGCGTCAAGTTGAACAAAAGGAACTAGAAAAAGAATTAACGAAAGGATATGCTGCTTGGGCAAAATCTAATCAGAAAGACGCTGAAGTTTTTCTTGCAGCGCAATCCGGGGTGATTTTAAGTGGAGATTAAACGTGGCGACGTTTTTTTGGTAGATTTTAATCCAGCAAGAGGCAATGAGCAGGCAGGTCTTCGACTTTAAAAGAGGAAATATGAAAATTTAAGCGAAGTAAGTAGCGAAGGAAGTATTATAGCTTATGCTAGTTTTGTTTTTTCGCCAAACAGCAATGAAAAATTTGGCCTTCTTAAACCTATAAATTAAATTTCGAGAAAAAAGGTGTTCTTAAGATATGATCAGAAAGGGATTAATTGAAAGATTTTTTGAGGCGGCAAGCATTCAAAGATGGAACGATCATATAAGGCCGGTTGAACTAACCGAATTGGATAAGCAAGCCCATAAAATGGTAATAGCTTATGTAATTGCGAAATCCGAAGAAACAGACAAAGGGGCAGAAATAAATTGGTTGCGCCTCATTGAAGGGGGGATATTTGAGTTTCTTCAAAGAGTAGTATTAACCGACATTAAGCCGCCGGTCTTTCATAAAATGATGATGCAAAAGGGAAAGGAATTAAATGAATGGGTTATAAAACAGTTGGAAAGCAATGTTCAGGACGTAAAAGGAAATTTTAAAAAAAAGTTTAAAGATTATTTATTTAATAGCGATTATTCTAAGATGGAAAAAAGGATCCTTAAGGCGGCCCATTACCTGGCAACGAATTGGGAATTCAGAATTATATACAATGTCAGTCCTTTTATTTACGGGATAGAAAAAACAAAGGAGGAAATAGAAAACCAAATTGAAGACCATTATGATTTAATAGGGGTTCAAAAAATATCGTTAGGTAAAAAATCCTTTGGTTTCGTAGACCTTTGCGGACAACTCAGATTTCAACAAAGGTGGGCCCAATCCCCCAGAATACCAAAAACATCCGTGTTGGGTCACATGCTAATAGTGGCTATGATTTCTTACCTTTGCTCTAGCGAGCTTGAAGCTTGCCGGAAAAGAACCTGCAATAACTTTTGGGCGGCTTTATATCATGATTTACCAGAAATGTTGACGCGGGACATAGTATCTCCTATAAAAAGTTCAGTTGAGGGCTTGCAGGATATAATAAAAGAGTACGAAAAGATCCAAGTGGAAGAAAAACTATTGCCTTTACTTCCTCCATCCTGGCACGAAGAAATAAGGTACTTTATTGAAGATGAGTTTGAAAACAAAATTAAGCAAGAGGGGAAAATTATCAAAGGGATTTCTAGCGAGGAAATTAACCATAAGTATAACGAAGATAGCTTTTCGCCCATAGATGGTAATATCTTAAAGGTTTGCGATCATTTAGCCGCCTTTATAGAAACATCTTTATCTATCAAGCACGGAATAAAATCACGCTATCTGGAGGAAGGAAAAAGAAAAATTTATGATATGTGCAAGACCATCCAAATAGCCGGAATTAATTTTGGCCAAATATTTGACGATTTCAAATATGATTAATACGTCTAACGGCCCGTAAAAATTTTAAATTGGAGCTACCACCCTTACCAGGTTATTTTGCTTATCCCACTCCACCTTCAAACATAATGCTTCTGAAATAAAGCGTAAGGGAATCATTGTCCGGCCACCTATCTGTTGGGCCGGAACGTCCGGATAAACCTTTTTTCCGTTAATAAAGGCATAATTCCGATAAAGAGGAAAAACCAGGTTAAGCTCCCCCTTTTTTATCACCGCTTCTTTTTTTACCCCATTCCAGTAAACTTTTGCCCCTAATGATTCAGAAAAACCTCTGGCCGGAACAAGGCACACTCCTCTGAAAAGTACTGGCGGCACATCAAAAATGACTAAAGAATTATTGATAAACACTTTAATTTCTTCCGGTAAAACTTTCAGCCATAAGTCATTTTTGAACTCCAGCGGACCCTCATATTTAAAAGCCTGCAAGTAAGCAGAACTGCCGGTTATTTCGGAAATTAAAGGGCTAATTTCTTTTGTTTCAATTTCCCCAACCCCCGCCCTGGTTGAAGCCAGCCACAAAGGAGGCGGCGGCCAGATTTGAGGAGCAACTTCCGGAACATTTTCCGGCGGTATGGCAACCTTAAGGTAAGAGGAAAGCTTTTTTAGAATATTTTCGTCCGCATAGCAAACTAATTCAATTTCCCCAACCCCGCCAATATGGTTGGTTACTATTAAGGGGTAATAAAAATAACCGCATTTAAACCGGTAAATCAGGGGAGGCACCGTCCGGACCTCTTCTTCCACCTGAATTAAATCAAAAACAAAATATTTAAAGCCCCGGTTAAAATAATCAGTTACGATGTCCTTCTCTTTCCGGCTTAATTCCCGGTAAGGTATTTTGCTTTTCTTAAAGTAGTCTTTTATCCACCAGATAAATCCCGTCATATCATTAATTTTAACTACCGTAACATCGTGAACACCAAGCTTTTGATGAGATATAAGCTCAACCGGCGCGTAAGCTGCCTCACCGCCTTTTGCTCCTTCGGTCATAATCCGGTAAACAGGCGGGTAATGTAAATTATAACGTTTAATCAGTTCTTTCAAGTTGATAAAACAATCTTCTTGGGCCAGACTTACCTCCGGCCGGGACGGCAAGGGCATAAACTCTAAAACAGAAACGCTTTTACTGGCTTTAACATCGGTACTTAAAATAAGCAACTCCTCTTGGCCGTTATGGGCGATAAAGGCTTTTTGGCCCGGTTCACTTAAGACAACATCGTCACGGGGAACAATTATACATCTATCTGCCTTAGCGATTAAGGGAAAGGCTAAAACTAACAATAATAATAAAAGAAATACCGTAAATATTTTAACTTTCACGAAACTTTCTCCACCTTTCTTTCCTCTTCGAATCTGGTCTGAAAATCTCTGTTTACGGAAACATTTTTCAACTTATTCCATGAATGGCAATATTCTATATCAAAAGAGAATGAGGGTCAATTCTTTTTCTTAAAGCCCAATTTGTCTTGCTGAAACTGCCGGAAATGTCCATTGATTTACAGAATATTTTGTCAAGATTCTCGCTGGGTATTTCGTTTTCAATATGTTTTACGTCTTGACCTTTATGTAATTCAGCATACAACCTGCTTTTATAAAACTTGGTCGAATCGTGATTGATACGACCGGGGGTTCCGAATGAACTTGTTAAGGAATAATAGGCAATAAAAAAGAAAGCGCAACAAAAATAATGCTGCGCTTTAAGACTACATAAAACAAATTAAACTGGTTAGCAATACAAAGGTAACACTTTAAGGCTTATAAAGAAACCATCTTTTTAAATTCTTCCAACCCCACCCGATCGATAAAACTACCAAAACGTTCCTTTTGATTTGCTTTCTCTTTATAAATATTAATTATTTTTTCGGCAAGGGCAAATACCTCATCTTCATTTAATCCTTCGGCCAAGTTTTTAGCCAGGCGCGGGTTATTTCCAATGTTGCCCCCAACCACTACGGTGTAACCATTGTTCCGGCCGAAAACTCCAAAGTCTTTAATCCAGCTTTCGGCACAGTTGTTGGGGCAACCGGAAACACCAATTTTAAATTTTGCCGGTAGCTCCATGCCCAAAAACTTTTCATCAAGTTTTAGCCCCAGGCCAAGGGCATCCTGTTGGGCCAGCTTGCAGGCCGCCGTACCAGGACAAACCTTTACGCTTCTTACCACTCTTCCCACAGCAGGAGCAGGTTCCATACCTAGTTCCTGCCAAATAGGCTCCACATCCCCGGCCTTTATTCCTACCAGGGCAATTCTTTGGGCTCCGGTAATCTTCAGCACCGGAATCTTGTATTTTTCGGCTACATTGGCAATTTTTCTTAATACCTCGACATCAATAAGCCCTCCCTTAAGACGAGGGATAATGGCGTAGGTTGTCTTATCCCGTTGCAAAACCGCCCCACGTGGCAATTCTTTCATTTTAATCCGACCCCCCTAAATTTTTTTTCTTTATTTTTTTCATCCTTTTAATTTTAAAGGAAATGCAGAGGACAAAAAATGATTTAAATCAATTTTCAGAGGATAAAACCCTCTTTTTTTAAATGCTCTTGAAAGAAATTAAGATTTGGAAGAATAAGTTTTTTCCTTTTCAGCACCAGAACTCCTTCTTTTTTCCACTTGGCAATGATGCGGGCGGCCGTTTCCGCCGTAACGCCGCTTAAAGCAGCTAACATACTTGAAGTTACGGGCATCTCAATAACAATTCCTTCTTGATTGAGTTTTCCCGCACTTTTTGCCAGCTCAAAAATTGTCGAAGCGAGGCGCGTCTGGGCTCGTAGTAAACCTACCTTACGGATCGCTAGATGAGAACGGAGCAAAAGATCTTCACAATGTTCCAAAAAACAAAGGGCAAGCTCAGGATAGTTAGCCAGAAGTGAACGCAAATCTTGGCGGGAAAATCCACAAGCTTCGCCGTCATTAAGGGCCTGACCATTTATATAATATTTTTGGTTTTGAAAACTAGCTATACCAAGTATATCTCCGGGACCAGCAATATTTACGATCAGTTCCTTGCCGCCTGTATCCTGGTAAAACAGCTTTACCCTGCCTTTTCTTAAAACAATAACTTCGTTGCACGGTTCATCTTCCGTAAAAAGCAGTTGATTTTCCTTAAACCGGAGGGGCCTTGTAATCCCTTCAAGATTTTTTAAAAGCAGAATATTCTTTTCCTGTGTATTATTGTTAGTCCACAAAGGACAGTGGGAACATGGCTCCGGCTCCATATTTATCCCCCTTTTGAAAAAAGCTTTGTCTATGGTGCACTGGTTTACGTAAACTCTGACGTAAAAACATTTTGCCTTTTGTTTAAGGGTATTATTTTTCTTGTTTAAATCAATCTTTATCTGCTATAATATAAAAACATAAAAACGGCCATTTGGACTATACTTAAAAAGCAGCTTTCTTTAGTAAATTCAATATAGGCTGACCCCTTTCCTTTTTAAAGCCCTTTTTAAAATTATAGATGGCCCTAAATAGGTAGAATACAAGTATATAATAACACGAAAAGGAGTAACCCGGATGAACATACTGTCTAAAGATGAACTAAAAACATTAGTTATGGAAAAATCCAAGGGGCCTTGTGTTTCAATTTTTATGCCTACGTACCGGACAGGAGCAAAATCCCAGCAAAATCTAATCAGGTTTAAGAATCTGCTCAAAGGGGTTGAGGAACAACTAAGCACTAACGGTCTTCGTTCCCCAGAGACAAAAGAATTATTGAAACCGGCCCAAGAACTTTTATGGGACGCCCCTTTTTGGCGACAAAGCAATGGATTGGCTATGTTTCTTTCGTCAAAAGTGTTTCGCTATTATTTCCTGCCCTTTGACTTTGAAGAATTGACCGTCGTAGCGGATCATTTCCATACTAAGCCTTTGCTTCGTTTGCTTACCGGCGACGGGCAATTTTATATTATGGCTATCAGTCAAAACGAGGTTAAATTTTTTCAGGGTACGCGTGACTTCATTAAAGCGCTTCACCTGGAAAGTATTCCTAAAAGTCTGGCGGAAGCCTTAAAGTATGATGATCCGGAAAGACAGCTTCAGTCGCACAGCGGCGGTTCACCGGCAGGAACTGCTATTTTTCATGGACACTCAGTTACCGATGATGCTAAGGATAATATCCTGCGGTACTTTCGCAAAATTGATAAGGGATTGCATGGATTGCTTCGAGAAGAACAGGTACCTTTACTGTTGGCAGGGGTTGATTATCTCTTTCCGATTTATAAAGAGGCAAATAATTATCCCTACCTCATGGACGAAGGGATTAAGGGCAATCCTGAAAGCATGAGTGTGGAAAAAATACACGAACAGGCCTGGGCCATAATACAACCCTACTTTCAGAAGAAACAAAAGGAAGCAGTTGACCAATACAAACAGCTTGCAGGTACGGGACGAACCTCTAAAGAAATAAAAGAAATTGTTCCGGCAGCCCACTTTGGAAAGATTGATTTATTGTTTGTGGCTGTTGATCTTTGGCAGTGGGGAACTTTTAACCCAGACGACAATATAGTTCATTTACACCAAGAAGTAGAACCTGGCGACAGGGACCTGTTGGACTTTGCCGCCATCCAAACCATTATGAACGGAGGAACTGTTTTTGTAGTCAAACGGGAAGAAATGCCTGATGACGCACCATTAGCGGCTGTGTTCCGGTATTGATTATTTTAAAGGTTTTGATATTATTAACTTTTTGCTTTAGCCCTTTGGGAAATGTTGGTTGCTTTATTTAATACAGAGGGTCGGCCTCCTTTGACAGCAAAGCCGGGTTAATTCCCGGCCTTGCTTTTTATGGCGGCGGATCATCCGCAAATCATTAGAATGGCCTCTCTTTGGCCACCAAGAGGGCTTTAACTTCCTAACGGGTAATTTTTCTCCCCTAATATTAACCGAACAATTAGAAGGCCGTTTTAGTGCCTTTCTCCAGCTTTTATTCCTTAGCAAAAGAATATCACAAATTTAATTCTATATAAATAAATTTTCTCATGCGAGACATGGGGACGGCTCCATAGTGTAAAATTGTTGTAGGAAAAAAGAAACAAGAGACCACCCTTATTTGGTAAAAAAGATATTTATTTATATCCCTTTTTATGTTAAAAATATAGTGAACCTTGCTGAAACGCTGCCAACTTAAAGGAAGTTGCAATGCCAGATGAGTAAAAAATTGTGCATACAGGCATTGACTGAATACTCATACTTTTAAACGGTCTTTGTTTAAACAAGGTAAAAAACATTTGACGATTAGCAAAATTTAAGATAGTATTTAATTGTAGTAGGTTACTACAATATATCGCAAGTGCAAAAATTTTAAGTTAAGAGGTGAGTGCTCATGGAAGAAGAAATGCTTACCGTAAGAGACGTTGCCGCTGAATATGGACGAAACCCGGAAACCATCCGCCGGTGGGTCTGGTCGGGGAGATTGAATGCTAAAAAAATAGGGAATCAGCTTTTTATTGGCAGAAAAGATCTGCTAAACTTAAAGAGAGCGCGAAAAAGTAAACCTAAAAATAGTCATGATTTTTTAGAATGCGCCCAGGCTTTTCAGGAAAAAATTCGGGCCCGGACGAAAACAGATTTTGATATTCCTCTTTTGATAGAGGAATCCCGGACGAGGAGTTTTTCGGATGAAGATTTGTATTGACGCCAGTTTGGCCCTGACGTGGCTTTTACCCGCCGAATTAAATAATCAAGCCAACGCCTTGCGCAAGAAGTGGGATACTGAAAACGTACAATTGATCAGTACCCCCTTATTTAATGCCGAGGTTACTTCCGTTCTACGTAAACAAGTTTATTACCAAAAGCTTCTGCCTGAAGAAGGTGAAGAAGCTTTTTCGCTGTACCTGGATATGGGCGTGGAGATTATCCGGGATTCTACCCGGATGCAAAGAAAGGCCTGGGAACTGGCAAAAAAGCACAACCGTCCGAGAACCTATGATATGCAATACCTGGCCGTGGCTGAAATTAAAGATTGCGATTTCTGGACGGCAGACAAAAGGCTTTGCAATGCGTTAGAGGGAAAATCGCCCCGCTTAAAATTTGTTGGTGATTTTCAGGACGGCCACCCTGAAAGTTAATAATTGCTCTCTTTATCTTTTAGGTAACACACGGTCAGAAGATGGGTAGAGAAAACCACTCTTTTCCATCATGGAAAGTGAGTGGTTATACCTTAGGCATATGTTACTGATTTCCATATTCTGGCTGACTTTTTCAAGCGGGCTGTTTTACAAAATGATGTTGTTTTGGCCTAACGACAAAACTTACCGGCGCCATCAATGAATTGGTTACTCTGTTAAAAAAATATAAGTCAAATGCAGAGGAAGTAAAACGAAATAATTACAAGTATGTTTTAAGCAATAATCATTTAGAAGAGGTTTTAGTTATCGGAAAATAAAAAAGGCAGCAACTTCATCTAACAGCGGATAAAAGGCTTCGTCCTGTTTCGCCCAAATTGCCTTCGGCAACTTCTTTTATCCGCGTAGTCCTCGTATACTTCTAGTTCCTGAAGATGTAATTCGTCAATGGATGGAATTTCGTATGCAAAATAACCAATCTCAATATCATTTCCCGGTACAGGCTCCCCGATTGCCATTAACCCTTTGATATGTCCTCGTATAGCTTCTTGCACTCTTGTTAATGCTTCCCCCCTAGTACTCCCATAAGTAAAGCAACCGGGCAATGCCGGTACAGAAACATGATAAGCCTTCCCTTCGCCATCCCACTCTAGAATAACCTTAAACCTGCGTTCCATGTTCATCCTCCTTTCGGAAGCGGCGGCTTTTCGCCGCTGGCGGTTACCTCTTTCAATATTGCGGGAAGTATAGTTCAATTAGTCCAGACCTCAAAGCTGTATCCGTTCTCATTAGCATAGTGTTTTATCGCTTTAAACTTGGCCTGGTTTAGCGGTTCGCCAATATCCCGCTCCGATTTGCATAAACCTGCGCCTCATTATCCCACTTCATAATAGTCTTTAACTTGCGTTCCATATAACAAGGGCTTCCAACCCTTAAAGCCTTGCCATTTCTGCATTTATTGGAGCTGGTGGTGGGATTTGAACCCACGGCCTGCGCATTACGAGTGCGCTGCTCTACCACTGAGCTACACCAGCCAGTCGTTTACACATTTATATTTTAACCCGATATCTGAAATATTTCAATACAACAAAAGACATAAAACGTAAATTATTTGTAACTACTTAGGTAGGCACAGAGGTCTAATTGATAGTTTTTAGTGGATAGTTTTGAGTTTTTAGTCTCAACATTGGTACTTCCTTTTCTGTAAACTAAAAACTGTCAACTACCTACTACTAGAGATCTGCAAGTTTGGCAAAAAACTTTGTGCCTCTGCTCCTTTGCTCCTTTGAACCTGAGTAGTTACAATTATTTTATCTATAAACAAAAAAAGCAAAAACCCTTGGGTTTTTCTAGCCCAAGGGTTTTTATATCTTCTATATTTTTACATTGGGGGCATGCCACCCATGCCACCCATGCCACCCATGCCACCCATGCCACCCATGGCGCCCATGCCGGCCATTTCTTTTTCTGGTTTTTCAGCTACTAACGTTTCCGTAGTAAGAATCATAGCCGCAATTGAAGCTGCGTTTTGTAAAGCCGTCCTGGTTACTTTTGTCGGGTCTACAATTCCCGCCTCAATCATATTAACGTATTCACCAGATAAAGCATTAAAGCCAATACCGGAAGGTGAAGTTTTGACTTTTTCTAAGACTACCGAACCTTCTACGCCGGCATTATTAGCAATTTGCCGTACCGGTTCTTCCAGCGCCCGGCGAATAATTTCTACGCCTGTTTTTTCATCGCCATTTTCAATCACAATGCCATCTAAAGCTTTAGCTGCGTCTACGTAAGCTACCCCACCGCCAGAAACAATGCCTTCCTCAACTGCTGCCCGGGTAGCATTAAGCGCATCTTCGAGCCGAAGTTTCTTTTCTTTCATTTCTGTCTCGGTAGCTGCTCCTACCTGAATTACAGCTACGCCACCGGCTAGCTTTGCCAGACGTTCTTGTAGTTTTTCCCGGTCAAATTCAGAGGTAGTATCATCAATTTGTCTTTTAATTTGGGATACGCGAGCGCTAATTTTATCCTGTTCGCCTGCTCCACCAACGATAATGGTTTCTTCTTTTTTAACCCGGATGCTTTTTGCTTTGCCCAGCATGTCTACTGTAGCTTTATCCAGCTTAAGACCAAGTTCTTCAGTAATTACCGTACCATTGGTGAGAATGGCAATGTCCTCAAGCATGGACTTTCGCCGGTCACCAAATCCGGGAGCCTTTACGGATACGCAAGAAAGGGTACCCCGTAGTTTATTCAAAACTAAGGTCGCTAAGGCTTCACCTTCCACATCTTCGGCAATTATTAAAAGTGGCTTTCCGGATTGGACCACTTTTTCTAAAAGCGGCAGCAAATCGGATACCGCACCAATTTTTTTGTCGGTGATGAGAATATACGGTTCATTTAAATTTGCTTCCATTTTCTCTGTGTCGGTAATCATATAGGGAGAAATGTAGCCGCGGTCAAAGTTCATTCCTTCTACCACTTCCAGGGTTGTACCAATACCCTTAGACTCTTCTACGGTTATGACTCCGTCCTTACCTACTTTCTCCATTGCGTCGCCCACTAAGGCGCCAATTGACGGGTCATTGGCGGAAATAGAAGCTACCTGGGAAATTGCTTCTTTGCTTTCTATATTTTTAGACGCTTTTTTCATGGCCTCAATTGCTTTTTCCACTGCTTTTTCAATACCGTGTTTTATAATCATGGGGTTGGCTCCTGCGGCGACGTTTTTCATGCCTTCCCGTACAATGGCCTGGGCCAATAAAGCCGCTGTAGTGGTACCATCACCGGCAATGTCATTTGTTTTTGTAGCTACTTCTTTTATTAACTGGGCGCCCATATTTTCCAAAGGATCGGTTAATTCAATTTCCCGGGCAATGGTTACTCCGTCATTAATAATCATTGGTGAACCAAACTTTTTTTCAAGCACTACATTACGGCCCTTAGGTCCTAAAGTTACCCGTACCGTATTTGCCAAGGCGTTAACTCCTCGCTCTAAAGCACGTCTGGCGTCTTCACCAAAAACAATTTCTTTACCAGCCAATTTTTTCTACCCCCTTTTTATTTTTCAATAACACCCAATATATCTGATTCCCGCATAATTAAATATTCTACGTCATCTAGTTTAACTTCGTTGCCCGCGTATTTTGAAAACAAGACTTTATCGCCTACTTTCAAATCAATAGTTACCCGGGTGCCGTTATCCAGTAACCTTCCTGGTCCTACGGCTATAACCTCACCTTCTTGTGGTTTTTCTTTGGCGGTATCCGGTAGCACTATGCCCCCTTTGGTAACCTCTTCACCGGGAAGTGCTTTTACCACGACTCGTTCACCCAATGGTCTAATCACTACAATCCCTCCTTAACAATTTAATTTTTACTTAATACCTTGGGTTTTATTTTTTATTAGCACTCTATTTAATTGAGTGCTAATAACTTTTAAATCATACTTAACAATAGGAAATAAACGCAACTACTTTAAAGAACCAAAAAAACCTCTGCTGCCCCCTTTAGGAAGAATATCTCATAATATATTTCATTTCCTCTTTTTTACTTAAAATTATGTTAATTTTTTATTAATACTATCCTGTGCAAATATTTGTAGTCCTAATATTATTTTTCCCATGGAAAATATTATTATACCAGGATATAAATATCATAATATACGTTTTTATAATTAAGCCACTAAGATTAACCGGTACATCGGTTAACGCCTTCAAGCTAATTCTTTGCCTCTCTCCTTTATTTTACCTTTTGAAGGATAAGATTATAAATATACTCTGCCGCCAGAACATCCTCTAATGAATTACTGCTGGCCGCCACTACGGTAATCCCTGCATTTATTTGTTGCGCCGCCTCAAAGGCTCGCGCTGCGGCTGCCTGAGCCGGCTTGATTCCCTTTTTAAAGGTGGTTCGGGCAATTGTTCCCGTGCATACAACCGGCGCTCCAGCCGTTAGGGCAGCGTCAAAGGCCACCCCGCCTGAATTTGTTACGGCAATTACCACCCGTTTGTTTAGGGAACACAGGTTTACTATTTCTTTACCTAAATTAGGAATTATTTTTTCTATTTTCGCTCCGGCAGATTCAATCCCCTGGCAAACCCTTTGGACTCGTTCCCATCGTTTTGCAGCCGGTCCTGTTCTTGGCTCGGCAATTAAAATAATTTTATTCGCTGCTTCTTGAGCGCACTCGCCGGCCCTTACCCCTACATTAAAAGGGTCAACGGGCACAGGGGGCCGGGCGTCATCAGGGCTGGCGCCAAAAACGGCTATGGCTCCGGCATCCAGGGCCGCTTCCAAACTGGTGGACATATCACATACGTCAACAACTAAAACCAGATGGCCTAACTCTGCGCCATAAACCGCCCCGCTGGCATTAGCCGTTAATGCTACCCTCATTTTTTCGCCTTGCTTTCTTTCAAGTATTGCTGGGCCGCATAGATTCCCGCTGCTCCGGCCGCCATAAAAAACTCACGGTCCTGGTCTATACTCCTGCCCATCGTGGTTACTTTTAAACCATACTTTTCCATTATTTTAAGCGTCATGGCGGCTTCTATTTTTATCACCCGGTGTTTTTCTTCTAAATTGTTTTCCCTTATCTGCTGCCAGACGTACTTTTCTTTTTCCGGTTCCATCGCCGGCACGGGAATTACACAAGGATTTAAAGCTATCCGGCCTAAAGCGGTATGGGTGTGGTGACTTATTCCTTTATGCCTTATTCGGTTATCGGCAAAACTAATCCGGGGAGTGGCTATGGGACAACCCCCTAAAATATTTACCGCGTTAACCAATTCTCCTTGTTCCACCCCGGTAAAACCAAATTCTGAAGCTGTTCCCGTATTGCCTGGCCCCATAACAGCAACAATTATGTCTGCTTTTGCCACTCCAAATGCCGCCAGCAATCCGCTGTATTTAGTAACCGCTTCATAATCACCCCCGAAGGCTTGCCCGCAAGTAACCGTAGCGACGATCAACTTTTTTTCTTTTAGTTCGGCAGCCAGGTTGCTTAAGGCCAGGGGTAATGCCGCTCCATCAGTCATCAGGTAAACAACCCTGGCCTGACCGCGGGTTAAATAGTAAATGACGGCGGCTACCGGGGCCAGCATACTGTGTAAACTGCCAATTACTACCGGTGTTCCTGCTAAGGAGCGTGTTTGCCGGAATAAATAATTTTCCGGATGTTCTTGCTCTTCAATAGCTAACACTTTTACCTGGCAAGGGGTATAACGTGTCTTCATGATATGTCCTGCTTCGGCGGTTTCTTTTTGTTTCTGGGCCAGGTTGGCCATCACAAAATGCACCCCACCGGTGCCTAACCCTTTATACACAGCGGTGGTATTTAAAACTACTTCATCGTCAGGTTTAACCGCCCCAGTTAATAAATTGTAATTAATTGCTTTTTCTTCTAATCCGTCTACCTTTACTTTTATGATAGTTATATTTTGACTAGAAGATAACAAACGTAAAACTTTGCCTCTCCGGATGCGAATCATTTTAAATTTAAAACCTCCGCCTTTTTTGAGCCGGGCTAGACAGTTATTTTTTTCCTTAGGTATAATAGCATTATAAAAAAAATAATTCAATCTGTTTACTAATTTTCAGGGTTAAGGTATAATTTAGTCATAAATTTAGCTATAATTATTAAAGATTATGCAAGCATAGATTATAAATATTAGAGTGGGAGGAAAACAATATTATGGAAAAAGTAAAATTAGAAAAAAACAACCGCGTAGCCACGATAACCATTAATCGTTCGGATGTTTTAAACGCTTTAGATTTACAAACTTTTGAAGAGCTTGCCCAGGCCAGTCGTGAGGTTGCCGGGGACGAAACAATCAAAGCGGTAATTATAACCGGTGCGGGCCGGGCTTTTTGCTCCGGCATTGATTTAACTTTTATTCACCAAATTACATCTCTTGCCCCGCTGGCCTTTAGGCAAAAGCTCCAGGAATTACAAGCCGTCTTTTCCAGTTTTGAAGAAATGGATAAACCCGTTATTGCGGCGGTAAATGGTTTTGCTTTGGGGGCCGGGTGTGATCTTGCCTTGGCTTGTGACATTAGAATAGCTTCGGAAAAAGCACTTTTTAGCGAACAATATATTAAGGTTGGTCTTGTGCCTGATTTAGGGGGAACACAAAGGCTGCCGCGTATTGTTGGCCTGGGAAAAGCAAAGGAACTTATTTTTACCGGTGAAATGGTAAATGCCCAAGAGGCCTTACAAATTAATCTGGTAAATAAAGTGGTAAAGACGGAAGAATTAACTACTGCCGCTCAGGAGTTGGCTCAAAAACTAGCCCAGGGTCCTTCAATAGCCATTGGCCTGGCCAAACAAGCCATAAACAAAGGCCTGGATACCGATATTAAAGCTGGCCTGTCCTATGAAGTGTACAGTCAGAGCATTTGCCTTAAGTCAGAAGATTTTAAGGAAGGGGTAAATGCTTTTAAGGAAAAAAGAGCTCCAAATTTTAAAGGAGAGTAAGGCAAAGGGGGGTTTTGATTTTTCCTTTATCAAGAAGTTCCAGGCTAGCCACCCACTGGTTAGCCCTTAAGGAAAATTACCCTGCCGCAAAGCTCCTTAATTTTTTGGTCGTGAGTGGCGGTTATGACTGTTTTTTCTCCGGTCAGGTTTAGTTCTTTAAGCAGGGCAAAAATTTTTCGCCCGGTTTTCAGGTCTAAATTTCCGGTGGGTTCATCGGCTAAAATTAATACGGGGTCTAAAATTAAAGCTCTGGCAATGGCCACCCTTTGCTGTTCGCCACCGGAAAGCTCACCCGGTCTGCGTTTTTCTTTACCGTCCAGCCCTACCATTTTTAAAAGCTCTTTTGCCCTGTCCGGATAGTGTTTGTTTTTTGCCTTCAGCGGCAGGGCAGGAACCAGTACGTTTTGCATGACGTTTAAAGTGGGAATTAAATGATAGGCTTGAAAAATAAACCCCACCTTTTCCCTTCTTATTTTATAAAGGCTGGTTTCAGGAATGCCGGTTATGTCTTTGCCCTCAAGAAAGATTTTTCCCGCGGTGGGCTTATCCAGGGCCCCCATCAGGTTTAAAAGGGTGGTTTTACCGCATCCCGATGGCCCTACCACCGCCAAAAACTCACCCCTTTTTACTTCCAGGTTAAAATTTTCTAAAATTTTTACGGCAAAGCGGCCCTGCTGATATATTTTAGTTAAGTTTTCTACCCTTATTAAGGTTAATGTTTCTTGAATGTTTTTTCCACCCCGTAGTTTATTAAACCTGGCGTAAAATCTCCACCGGGCTTACCTTTTGGGCCCGCCAGGCAGGATAAATGCCTCCCATCACACCCAAAAAGACCCCAAAAAACCCGGTATAAACTACCGTGTGCCCGTTTAAGCTTAAAATTTCTTTAAAAATGAGGTTTTGAACCAGGGTTATCCCTCCGTATCCCAAAGCAACCCCTAGAAAAGTGCCCAAAAAGCATAAAATTAAAGACTCTAGCATTACCAAGAAGATAATGTTACCGGAACTCCAGCCAATGGCTTTTAATACCCCAAATTCCCTTTTTCTTTCGGTAACAGAAGCCAGCATGATTATTAGAATAAAAAGACCACCGGCCAAGGCTGCGGCGGCGACTATGGTATATAAAAAATAATTAAAGACCTTTAAAGTGTCTAAAAGAGGATTAAGGATATTTATGGGAACAACCACCTGCACGGGCGGGTTTTTGTTTTTTAAGGCTCTTTCTATGCTTTTCGAAACCTGGTCAACCTTTTTAAGGTCAATAACCACTACATTAATGCTGGATACCTTGTCTTGCGGCATGAGGGCAAATTTTCTAACCAAATTTGCCGGGCCGTAAAAGGTTGTATCAACCAATTCGCTGCCGGTCTCAAAGGTCCCCACAATTTTAAACCTGATAATTCCTCTTTTGTCTTGCGGATTAATCATTTGGTAGGACTGGTTGTATTTAAGGTTTACTTTTAAAAAATTTAAAGAATCTTTAAGTCTCCGGCCCACAACAATTTCATTTTCTGCCAAAGGTTTTCTTCCTTCAATAATGTTGTCTAGAATTACGTTATTTTCCTGCGTTTCATAACCAACTATGGGTAAAATTATGTTTAAATCTTCTTTAAAAATCTGAGAGCGTATAAGGGCGGAAACCTGGGTGTAAGCACTCTTCAAATAAG
The DNA here is from genome assembly GCA_000681355.2 of Peptococcaceae bacterium SCADC1_2_3. Taxonomy (GTDB): domain Bacteria; phylum Bacillota; class Desulfotomaculia; order Desulfotomaculales; family Nap2-2B; genus SCADC1-2-3. Next base: position 37,577 of record JJNX02000004.1, on the reverse strand, counting down.
GAATTCTTTTTAATTCCGCTATATAACTTTTTGGCAGTGGCGTTCCCCCGCCCAAAAAAAGGCCGCCAAAAAAAGCATCTTTGGGGGAAATAATAATCGTGGAAGCAAGTGCGTTAAATGTTTTTTCTACCTTTTTGTTTATGCCTTGTGATAAGGATAAAATAAAAATCATTAAGGCACAACCAAGGGTTACGCCTAAAATGGCAATTAGGGACGCGGATTTTTTTCTAAAAGCATTGTCAAGAGAGAAAATAAACAAAGTGACCATAAAAAACTCCCTGGATTTTTATAGGAATTAAAACCTGTTTCCCTGCCCCTTCGGCCTGTTTCCTAAAGCTTCCCTCTAACCGGTCAAAGACAAAAGACAGCGTAGTTCGTCACGCAGCAGACGGGTAATTAAAAATTTTTTTCTTACCCCTTCTTTGCCCTGTTGACCGATGAATTTTGCTTCTTCAGGGTTGGAAAGCAAGTAAATAACCCGCTCGGCACACTCCTGGATGCTGGTGACTAAAAAACCCCCGCCGTCTTGCAATTGCATGGGAATACCCCCTGTTTTACCGGCTACTACCGGCGTTCCTTTCCAAAGTGATTCGGAAACCACCAGCCCAAATCCTTCCCGGATAGACTTTTGAATGACCACCTGGGCTAAATGTTGAAAGGCATTTACTTCAATATTGCTTACCCCAATAAGGTTAGTAAATACATGTATGTAGGGGTCTTTTGAGTCTTCAACCATTATTTTTTCGTAAATTTCCCATCCTTCAGGATCATCAAGGGCCATAGAACCAACCAAAGCCAAATGAATGTGCGGAAACTCCTTTTGCACCAAGCGGTAGACCTCAATAACCCCAAAAGGATCCTTCCAGGGATCAAAACGCGATATTTGCGTGATAAATGGCTCCTCAGGGTATATTCCTATCCAGTCCAGGATATTTTGGGCCAGGTCATCGGAAAGAGGCAGGTTTTTAGGGCTTAACGGGTCAATAGCCGGAGGAATAAAGACAATATTTTGGTGCTTAAAGTCCGGTGGGACAAAATCTGCCATAGTAAAAATAACCGCATCATAGTCAGCAATATAGTCCCTTAAAAAGCGCCAGTAGTCTGGACATGGTTGAGAGGTGTCAATGTGACAGCGCCAAATCCATTTTGTGTTCATGTTTTTATGGGGGTAGAAGGTTTTGCAAAAAGCCCGCAGAGCAGCGGGTTGGGGGTCATGAATAATAATAGCGTCATATTCATCTTCTAAAAGTCTGGCGTTACGAATATTGTAGACCAGGTATGTTTCCTCTTCTTCTTTGGTAAAAGGGCATACCTGCCCCTGAAGGGCGTTGTGAAAACGTTTTGTAACGTTAAAAAATTTCTCGTCGCCAGAAATAACCCGCCATTCGGCCCTAATGCCTAAGTTTTGTTCTAGCGGTACTATGGAACGCAAAAGTTCCGAAACCCCTCCTCCATAAGGAGTAGCGTTAATGTGGGCCAGACGCAAGCCCGCAAGGGGCCTGGCCAGTTCCTTAAGTTCCGCGACCGCTTCCTTGCCTACAATGTTGAGGTAAGCCTCAATAGCTTGTTTTCCCACGTCGACCAGTTGAAGCAAATAAATCACTCCTTTTAGTTATCTTTGCCTTTTAAATTTATCATTACTTTTTTAATTAGTAAATAGGATCAGGGCCGGGCCTTACTGCCGGAAAAAGAAGGTGCTTTTTGAGGCCCCTTTTCTTCCTGGACAGCCATTTGCGGCCATAGGTTGGTTAAAAGTCCAATTAAACCGGTACCGGCCGCAAAAAACATTGCCCCTTGAAAAGACCATACTTGGGTTATGGCCCCACCAAGAAAGGGGCCTACGGCGTTACAAAGGTTTAAAGTAGCGTTGAAAATCCCGCTGGCGGTTCCTTTTTCCTCCCCCTTTTTAAGTACCATAAGAAGTGCTCCCACGTAAAGAAATGACCAGGAGAATCCCAAGATAGCCTGCACAATTATCAACTGGGTAAACCCATGAAAAAAGTAAGCTGAAAAACCATAGCCCAGAAAAACCAACACGGATAATACCTGACCCCACATAAATATAGTGGAGGCTGGAAACCTATCTACGTAACGCATGGTAATAAACTGCACGCCAAAATTGATACTCCAGAGAATAGCAATCCAGGTTTTATCGGCGCCTAAGGAGGCCATAAATAAAGGTAAAATAACCCAGACGGAAGCCGCCCCCAGGTGACGGAGAAAAACAGCCAGGTAAACCCGGAAATTTTTTTGGGTTACCCTCCACAAATTAGGAGGTATGTGTTTTTTTGTGCCCGGCGCTTCTTTTAAACCCAAGGAGATTACAAAGGCAAATAATGATAAAGCCGCACTAATGAGAAATAGGTAGTGGTATTCTTTTAATATGGCGCACGTAAGCGCGCCGGCAATCCAACCCAAAGAACCATTAGAACTAAACTTACCCATATTCCCTTGTGATTCATAAATATAGGCAACTAATGCAGCCGTTGAAATACCTAGAGCAAACCCAACAAATGCTCTTACCACAATTAAAATGGCCAGGTTAAAGGCAAGAAGTTGGGTTAAATAAGCCACGCTGCCTATACCTAACCCTAATTGAATATAAATAACCCGGCCACGGGTATCTGATTTTCGGCCAAAAATAAGGGAGGAAATTAAAAAGGCTACTCCGTAAGCCGCCCCATTCACCCCAACCAAAAAATTTGAGGCCCCTAACTCAACCGCCAGCAAGGGAATAAAAAGAATGGATGTTTCAATGGCAAAATATATTAAGAAATTAATCAGATTTGCTTTTAGTTTTAAATTTTTATTTGAAGTATTATAAGGTAAGCCTGACTTCCCATTTATTTTTTCTTTTTTTTCTTCGCTTTTTTTCATGCCTATACAGACTTTCTAAGATTAAGATTGTAATGCTTCATTATAGCATACTAATCAGGAGTATGATTTATTGAATTGGATTAAAATATTCTTTACAAGATAGCCTGGGCCAAAATATTTCAAAATAGAAATTATTTTTTATTAGTTTTTAAGCTATAATTAATATACAGTAACTATTTAGGTTCATAGGGGCAAAGGCACAGAGGGGCAAAGGGAAATAAAAACATATAGAGATCTGCAAGTCTGGCAAAAAACTTTGTGCCTGTGTGCCTTTGCCCCTATGTGCCTGAGTAGTTACAATATACAAGTTTATTGGTTTATTAAACTAAATTAATAGCTTAAAATTTACAGATGGCTAAGCTTTGAGGGGTAACTTATTTGGGAGATCTTGTTTTGCCGCTAAAAACTTTTTACTGGAAGGTAAACGCCCAGGAACCGGCGGAAGAAGTTATTAAACAGGCGGGGGAAATAATCCGGCAGGGTGGTTTAGTAGCTTTTCCTACCGAAACTGTTTATGGCTTAGGAGCAAACGTGTTTGACCGTAAGGCAATTGCGAAAATTTTTAACGCCAAAGGCCGTCCTTTAGATAACCCGCTTATTGTTCATATTGCTGTCCTGGCCGATATTTATCAGTTATCTTCTTCTGTATCTCCTCTTGCTCTTTATTTGGCGGAAGTTTTTTGGCCCGGACCACTTACGTTAATTTTGCCGCGTCCGGAAACAGTACCCGCAGAGGTTTCAGCGGGATTGGATACCGTAGCCATTCGCTTGCCGGCTCATCCGGTGGCTTTAGCTTTAATCAGAGCTGCTGATGTACCCATAGCTGCTCCAAGCGCAAATCTTTCGGGCTGCCCCAGCCCTACCACCGCCAAACATGTTTGGGCCGATTTAAACGGAAAAATTGACGCGATAATAGACGGCGGGCCGACCGAAATAGGAGTGGAGTCAACGGTGGTGGACTTGACCGGGGCAATCCCGGCAATATTGCGTCCGGGAAAAATAACCCCGGCTGAAATTGAAGCCGTGGCGGGAAAAGTATGTTTAGACCCGGCCGCTAAAGGAATAATAACCAGCTTTAAAACAGATACTACCTCTGAAAAATGGCGGCCGCGTTCACCGGGGATGAAGTACCGGCACTATGCCCCCCGGGCTCCTTTATATCTTATTGAAGGAAATGTCCCGCAAGTGACCAAATATATTAATGAACTAGCTAGTCGTTACCAAAAAGCCGGTTTACGGGTAGGCATTTTTACCTATAAAGAAACGGCCGAGCACTACCGGCAAGGAGAAGTGCTGGTGGCCGGTGACCGGTGTGAACCGGCCAGTGTAGCGGCAAACCTGTACCGTATCCTAAGGCGCTTTGATGAATTAGGGGTAGACCTCATTTTAGCGGAAGGGACGCCCCCGGTTGGCGTAGGCTTAGCCGTAATGAACCGTTTGCGCCGGGCGGCGGGAAATAATATTATCAGACTGGGAGACAACTGTTGGACTTAATTCTTTTAATCTTACTGGCCCTAGCTTTGGGTACCGATGCTTTTTCTTTATGCCTGGGTTTGGGCTTAGCCGGCGTTAATTTTCGGCAAGCAATAACCTTAAGTTTAATTATTTTATTTTTCCATATTGCCATGCCGCTTGCGGGCTGGCAAATAGGAGAAATAATGGGTAACTATTTAGGCCGGCTGGCCAGCCTTGTCGGGGCTTTGATTTTAATTTATCTCGGGGTTCATTTAATTTGGGTAACCCGCCAAAAAACTGGCCAAGAAATCTCTACCAGGCTGTTAAACAGCAGTTGGGGGTATTTTTTATTAGGGCTTAGCGTCAGTATGGATGCTCTTAGCGTTGGTTTTTCGTTGGGAACCCAAAAAATAAGTTTATTTTGGACGGTAATAGTAATTGGGTTGGTAGCGGGTTTAATGACCTTAAGCGGCCTTATTGGCGGGCGTTATTTAAACCGTCTGGCAGGCCGCCGGGCTCAAATGTGCGGCGGTCTTGTTTTAATTGGAGTAGGGGTAAAGTTATTTTTTTGAGGTGAAATAAATGGCCCAAAAAGTTCTTTTTGTTTGTACGGGCAATACTTGCCGCAGCAGTATGGCTGAAGTTATTGCCAGGCAGGTGTTGAAAAGTCAAGGGCGGGAAAAAGAAATTGAAATCTCTTCCGCCGGCCTGGCCGCATGGCCAGGTGCGCCTGCTTCCAAAGAAGCGGTTACGGTTATGCAGGAAATGGGGTTGGATTTAAGTAAACACCGGGCTAAGCTCCTAACACCGGAAATGGTAAAACAGGCCGGTTTAATTTTAACCATGACCAGAATGCACCGGGTCCAGGTATGTGAAATGGTTCCTGAGGCAGCAAATAAAACTTTTACTTTAGTAGCGTACGCAGGAGAAAGTGATGAGGATATTATTGACCCGCTGGGTTATTCCATAAATGTTTACCGTAAGTGTGCGACCACGTTAAAAGATCTGATTACCCAAGTTTTTAAAAAGCCATGATATAATTTTTAAATTATTTAGAGGAATATCTTAGTTCTTGTAGAAAATATTAAGGAAAGTAAAGGTAGGTAACAATGTGGGTTGCCCTGGCTAGTGACCACGGTGGGTTTCGTTTAAAAAAAGAAATTATAGTTTTTTTGCGACAAGAAGGTATTGCTTTCCATGACTTAGGTCCTTTTTCGGAAGAAGCCGTTGATTATCCTGATTATGCTTTAATGGTGGCTGAAGTTGTCCGAAAAGGTGATTTTGAACAGGGTATTTTATGCTGTGGTACAGGTATTGGGATGGTTATTGCCGCCAACAAAATTCCTGGCGTGAGGGCGGCCTTATGCCACGATTGTTTTTCCGCCCGGATGGCCCGGGAACACAACGACGCCAATATCTTAACGCTGGGTCAAAGGGTGATTGGGAATGGCCTGGCCATAGAAATAGTCCGTACCTGGCTTAAGGCTGAATTTCAAGGAGGCCGGCATGCCCGCCGGGTAGCTAAAATTACCGCTATGGAACAAAAATACGGAAAGGAATAAAAAATGATTACCAGACCGCTTGCTGAGGTAGACCCAGATATTGCCCAGGCCATAAATTTAGAATTAGCCCGCCAGCAAAATACTTTAGAATTAATTGCTTCGGAAAACGCCACCAGCCGGGCGGTGATGGAGGCCCAAGGTTCTGTTTTAACCAATAAGTATGCTGAAGGTTATCCTGGCCGGCGCTATTATGGAGGTTGTCAGTTTGTAGATATTGCGGAAAGCCTCGCCATTCAGCGGGCTAAAGAACTTTTTCAGGCGGAAAGTGTTAACGCGCAGCCCCATTCGGGAGCTCAGGCCAACACGGCTGCTTACTTTGCCTTTTTAAAACCTGGCGACACTATTATGGGGATGAATTTGGCCCACGGAGGCCATCTTACTCACGGTAGCCCCTTAAACATTTCCGGAAAATATTTTCAGGTTGTATTTTACGGGGTAGAAGAAGAAACGGGTCAGATTAATTACGATAAGTTGTTTGATTTAGCCATGACACACCGCCCGCAAATGATTGTGGCCGGAGCCAGCGCTTACCCCCGGGCACTTGACTTTGCTAAGTTCAAAGAAATTGCCGCGGCGGCAAAGGCGTACTTAATGGTAGATATGGCTCATATTGCCGGGCTGGTGGCTACCGGAGAGCATATGAGTCCCGTTCCTTATGCCGATGTGGTTACCACTACCACTCATAAAACCCTTCGTGGGCCACGCGGGGGCATGATTTTATGCCCCGAAAAGTACGAGAGCCAAATTAACCGGGCCGTTTTTCCCGGAATCCAGGGGGGGCCTTTAATGCACGTCATTGCAGCCAAGGCGGTAGCCCTAAAAGAAGCTCTGCAGCCAGAATTTAGAGCTTACCAGCAGCAGGTGGTTAAAAATGCTAGGGCCATGGCAAATGCTTTGCAAAGAAAAGGCTATAATTTAGTCGGTGGCGGAACGGATACGCACCTGATTTTAGTGGATTTACGAGATAAAAATATAACCGGTAAAGAAGCCGAAGATGTTTTGGATCAGGTGGGGGCAACCGTAAATAAAAATGCCATTCCCTTTGACCCCCTTCCGCCGGCTAAAGCCAGTGGTATAAGAATCGGAACTCCCGCGGTTACCACTCGTGGCATGGCTGAGCAAGATATGGAGATATTAGCCGAAATTATTCACTTGGCTTTACATCATAGAAATGATCCTCAACGGCTGGCCCAGGCCAGGCAAATGGTTGAAGAGTTGTGCAGGCAATACCCCCTTTATTAAGGAATTTTTTATAATGGTTGTGAAACGTCCTACCTTTGACGAAACCTATATGGAAGTAGTAGATATTATTGCCCGTCGTTCTACGTGCTTACGTAAAAAAGTAGGCGCGGTAATTGTGGTGGATAAACGAATCATTGCTCATGGATATAACGGCGTGGTCAGCGGGGAAGAACATTGCTGCGATATTGGCGTATGCCGGAAGGATTTAGCCGGGCGGGAGGACTATAAACCGTGCGTACACGCCGAACAAAACGCCTTATGTGTTTGCGCCAAAAGGGGTCTGGCGGTACAGGGAGGGACCCTTTACGTAAATGCGGATATTTGCGTTACTTGTGCCAAGCTTATCGTAAGTTGTGCTCTAAATCGGGTAATTATAAGACGAGACTATAAAGGAACAGAGGAAGGAATAAATTTTTTGCTTCAGCATGATATACAGGTAGATATTTTGGGGGAACGGGGAACTAAATGAAGGTTGAGTTGTTATTTGTCACCCCCCAGGCTGAAAAATTAATTGAAACAGCAGGGCGGACGGCTTACCTGTCTTTTGAGAGGCAAGCGGAAAATACAGAAAAAAAATTTATCAAAATGCTTCTTTTAAAAGGACATCATTCCGTATTTGAGCACGCTTACGCTACCTTTAAGATTAGCAGGGTTTCGCGCGCTTTTACCCACCAATTCGTAAGACACCGTTTATGCTCCCTTACCCAACAGTCACAAAGATTTGTTAGTGAGGCAAACTTTGCTTATATTGAACCTGAAACGGTAAAAAAAAATCCAGAGGCACACGCTATATTTGTAAGCCTTATGGCCGAGGTAAAAAAAGCATACCTGGCCTTGCAAAAGCTGGGAATAAAAAATGAAGACGCTAGATTTGTCCTCCCTAACGCAGTTGAAACACAACTTGTAGTTACGGCAAACTTAAGGGAATGGCGGCACATTATTGAGTTAAGGGGCGGCCCTTCTGCCCAATGGGAAATTAGGTATGTAGTCTTGGAAATTTTAAGGCTTTTAAAACAGCATACCCCGGCTGTTTTTGCTGACCTTATAGTTGATCCGGCAACCATGACGGTAAAAAAGTCCGCTGACTTTAAATAGTTAAACATTACTTTTATAGTAAATAGTTTAAATTGAAAAGGAAAAAATATATGGGTTTTAAAAATATCTCCTGTCAGGTAAAAATTAAACGTATTCACCCTGACGCCCGGTTTCCTAAATACGAACACCCTGGTGATTCAGGGGCCGATTTATACGCTTTGGAAGAGTTTATTTTGCCGCCTTTGGAAAGAAAGATAATTCCCACCGGCCTTTGCGCTGAAGTACCGCCTGGTTTTGAACTGCAGGTGCGGCCAAAAAGCGGGCTGGCCCTATCTCACGGCTTAACGGTGCTGAATACCCCCGGTACAATAGATGCGGGATACCGCGGCGAGATTAAAGTTATTTTAATAAACTTAGGCCAGGATACCTACCGGGTAAAAATAGGGCAAAAAATTGCTCAGTTAGTGGTAACACCTGTAGTTACGGCTTGTTTTCAAGAGGTAGATGAAGTATCTGAATCGGAACGCGGCGCCGGAGGGTTTGGTTCTACCGGCCTTTTCGAGGTTCGAGGTTCGAGATTCGATAATAGTTAAGGTGGGTTATAGTAGGGAGCATATTTATGCTTAAAATACTGGTTGTTTTCGGTACCCGTCCGGAAGCAATAAAAATGGCCCCGGTAGTTAAAGAATTAAAAAAATACCCTGACTTGCTTGACTGCAAGGTAGCTGTTAGCGCCCAGCACCGCGAAATGCTGGACCAGGTGTTGACTTTGTTTAAAATTTCCCCTGATTATGACTTAAATATCATGCAGGCAAAACAAGACCTTTTTGACGTAACCAGCCGGGTTTTGACCGGTTTTAAAAAAGTATTTTTAACGGCAAAGCCTAACCTGGTTTTAGTTCACGGAGATACAACCACCACCTTTGCTGCTTCCTTGGCTGCTTTTTACTTACAAATACCCGTTGGTCACGTGGAAGCAGGTTTACGCACCCGAAAAAAATACGCTCCTTTTCCTGAGGAAATTAACCGCACGTTAACCGGGGTATTAGCGGATATACATTTTGCTCCTACCCCTACCGCCCGGGATAATTTATTACGGGAAGGGGTAAAAAAAGAAGATGTTTTTGTTACCGGCAATACGGTAATTGATGCTTTGCTGGCCACTATAAAACCTGACTACGGTTTTGCAGACGAATTATTTAATAGGCTTGTTTATTCACCTGATAAAAAACGTATTCTTTTGGTTACCGCTCACCGGCGGGAAAATTGGGGTAAGCCTTTACGGGAAATTTTTTTTGCTTTAAAAGAAATCAGTGAAAATTATCCCGAGGTAGAAATTGTATTTCCGGTTCATAAGAACCCGGCTATACGCTTGGAGGCAACCAAAATACTGAATGCTTCTCCCCGTATTCATCTTACGGAACCTTTAAGTTACGAATCTTTTGTAAATTTAATGGCCAAAAGTTACCTGGTACTTACCGATTCAGGAGGATTACAAGAAGAAGCACCTTCCCTGGGCAAACCGGTATTGGTAATGCGCAGCACTACCGAGCGTCCCGAAGCAGTGGCCGCAGGTACGGCAAGACTGGTAGGGACGGAGCAAAAGAACATTGTGGCGGAAACAAAAGCTCTTATGGAAGACGGGCAAAAGTATCAAGCGATGGCGGAGGCCATAAATCCTTATGGCGACGGACAAGCGGCAGAACGAATTGTCAGGTTTATTTTATCCAGATTTAATATAGTCAGGCAGCTTCCTTTAGAATTTAGCCCTAAAAATATCTTAAAAAAATATTTTTTAAGGAAGGATTAATAATTTTTTTGTAGAAAATAATAAAGATATAAAAATAATATGGAAGTTATTATTAATCGTTTCAGATAATTAATTATGAAATAAAACTAAAAAGGAATTGAATGGTAAATAAATAATGTTCCCAAAAAAGACGATGGGGAAAAGATAAAAAAAACCACAAACGTAGCGAAAGCCTTTACCCTGGTGTCAACTATTAGTTTTCAGTTAGCCGGCTCTGTTTTACTGGGTGTTTTTTTAGGGCGGTATTTGGACCATTGGCTTGGTACAACGCCCTGGTTGATGGTGGCGGGTTTGTTTTTAGGATTGACTGCCGGCATCACCGGGATAATTAAAATTACTAAGCAGTTTTTTGGGAAGGAGAAATAAAATTTGCGGGGTTTACCGCTTAATTTACCCTTTAAAAAATTTGTCAGGTTTACTTTAAAAATTAGTGCAGTTGTTTTAGCCGTAGTAAGTTTATTTTTAATTTGGCAAACGGGTAATTATTTACTATGGGGCCTTTTTGTTGGTTTAGGCGTGGGAATGTGGAACTTATATTTTTTAGAAAAGAGGCTGAGCGGACTTAAGCCGGATAAAAGTTTAGTGCCCAAGTTTCAACTGGCCATAGGGGTAAGTTCTTTGGTGCGTATTTTTACAGTTATAGCAGTACTATGGGCAGTTTCACGTATTTCGCTAGTAATGCTTATTGCTACGGCAATAGGTATTATTGCCATATGGGGAATCTTTGCTGGAGTGGTAGCGGTTTTTGTTCTTAAAAGTTTAAGAGCAGGAAAGGTTTTAAAAGCAAAGGTACATTAAAGTAGGAAAAATTATATAGAAAGGGGGGATGTGTATGGTTGATTATCGTATAATTGAAGAAAAACTTAATTTTTGGGGTTTTCCCCACGAACCATGGCATTTGGCTATTGGTGGCTTTGGTTTAGATTTTAACCCTCGGACTATCGTCATGACGTGGTTAACTATGGTTTTAATAATTATCTTTGCTTATTTAGCCACCCGCAAATTAGATTTACGAAAACCAAACGCCGTCCAGTACATCTTTGAAGAAGTTTATAATTTTATTCAAGGCTTGGCCACCCAGCAAATTGATCCAACAAAAGCTTCGGCCGTAATTAGTCTTGTATTAACGTATTTTATTTTTATCTTATTTTCTAACCTTCTTGGTTTAATTCCTACCTTAAGTTCGCCTACGGCGGACATTAATACTACGGTTGGGTTGGCTTTAATTACTTTCATTATGGTCCAGGTATACGGGATTGCATTTAAAGGACCCTTAAAGCACTACGGGCATTACCTGAAGCCAAGTGTTGTTTTCTTGCCCATTAATATTGTTGAAGAGTTAGCCAAGCCAATCACTTTATCTTTCCGGCTTTACGGAAATATTTACGCTGGTGAACTCTTAATTGCGGTACTTTTAGGTTTGTTCCCCTGGTTTATTGATTTAGGGGGAGGGTTTATTGCTTCGGCAATATGGCTGGGGTACAGTATTTTTGTGGGCTGCATCCAGGCTTTTATTTTTACCATGTTGAGCATTGTTTACTTTGGTCAATCAATTGGAGAAAGTCATTAATAAATTATCTGGTTAACTAAGCTTTTAATAAAATTAAATTTAAAAGTTAAGGTAAAGAAAGGAGGGGAAATAAATGGAAGTAGGAGCGGCAGCAGCTATTGGCACAGCTTTAGCCATTGGGTTAGGTGCTTTAGGAGCAGGAATTGGTGATGGTTTGGTTTCGGCTAGCGCCGTACAATCTGTGGCGCGTCAACCTGAGGCCCAAGGTACAATTTATACCACTATGTTCATAGGTATTGGTTTGATCGAAGCTCTTCCGATTATTGGTGTGGTTATTGCTTTTATCTTAATGGGGAAAATAGGTTAAATATGGATAAGGTCGGATGCCAGGTGATTAAGGGTAATTTCTTTGTTCTTACTTTGTTTTTCCAGGGTAAAAACTGGCGTCCGACACGCAATAAACCAAAGGGGCAATATTTTGAAAGGAGGAGGGGAGCGAGGCTTGTTAGAATTTAATGGAACCTTATTGGCCCAAATATTACATTTTATAATCCTTTTGGTAGTCTTGCGTTTTATTGCTTATAAGCCAATTGTTAAGCTTTTTACTGCCCGTCAGGAATTAATAACTAGCAGTGTTGCTGCGGCAGAAAGTGAAAAAAGTCAAGCGGAAGCGCTTCATCACCAGCGTATGACTGAGATGCAAAAAGCCCGCGAGGAAGCACAGAAGGTTATTCAGCAAGCAACTAAAGCGGGAGAAGTTCAGGCCCAGGAAATTGTTGAAGCAGCTAAAGCAGAGACGACGCGGGTTAAAGAAAGTGCTATGCAAGATATTGCCCGTGAAAAAGAAAAGGCAATTTTGGAAGTTCAGAATCAAGTAGCTGCCTTATCTATCCTTGTCGCCGAAAAAATTATCAATCAAACTGTTGGTCCTGATTTACAGCATACTATGGTGCAAAAATTTATTGATGAGGCAGGGGAGCTGTTATGTTAAAAGGAGCGGTAAGCAGTCGTTACGCAGAAGCGCTTTATAATGTTGTTGTAGCGCAAAAAATGATAGACCAAATAGAGGAAGAAATAAAGCTAGTGGTGAGTACAATTGAGAGTATAACCGACTTACGTAAAATTTTGGAGCATCCGTTAATTACAATTAAAGAAAAGAAGGATATTGTAGCTGAAATTTTTAAGGATAAAATTTCAGCCATTACCTTAAGCTTTTTGTATTTATTAATTGATAATTACCGGCAGTTTTTTTTGAAGGACATTTTTATCGCCTTCGTCAAACTGGTAAATAGTGCTCGTCAGATTATCCAGGCTGAAGTAAGCAGTGCGGTTGAGTTAAACGAAACCGAAAAAGAGAAACTGAGCGGGGTTATTCAAAGATTTACCGGAAAAAAGGTTGAACCTGTTTTTAAGGTAGACCCGTCAATTATTGGGGGAGTCATACTACGCATTGGCGATAAAGTAATTGATGGCAGCATAAGGTCTAAATTAAACAGCTTACGCGAGCATCTTGTACAAATAGGTTAAAATAGGGGTGAATCAAGGGTGAATTTACGGCCAGAAGAAATCAGTTCTATTATTCAACGGCAAATTGAAAAATACGAAGCTAAAATTGAAATGCGGGATGTAGGTACGGTAATTCAAATAGGCGATGGAATTGCCCGCGCGTATGGTTTGGAAGACTGTATGTCTATGGAACTTTTGGAGTTTCCTGCACCTGAGGGAGGGGGCGAGCCTACTCTGGGTATGGCTTTAAACCTGGAAGAAGACAATATTGGTTGTGTTTTATTAGGGTCTTATACTCATATTAAAGAGGGGGATATGGTAAAAAGAACCGGGAGAATTGCCTCCGTGCCGGTGGGTGACGCCTTAATTGGAAGAGTAATTAATCCGTTGGGTCGTCCGTTAGACGGTAAAGGACCTGTTGTTACCGAGAAATTTCGCCCGGTAGAAAAAATTGCCCCGGGGGTACTTGCCCGCAAGCCGGTGGACCAACCCTTACAAACAGGCTTGAAGGCCATTGATTCCATGGTTCCCATTGGCCGGGGCCAGCGGGAATTAGTTTTGGGTGACCGGCAAACAGGAAAAACAGCCATTGCAGTTGACACCATTATCAATCAAAAAGGTACGGATGTAATTTGCATCTACGTGGCTATTGGTCAAAAAGCTTCCACCGTGGCTAATGTTATTCAGGTGTTGTCTGACCGGGGAGCAATGGATTACACAATTGTAGTTGCGGCTACGGCCTCAGAACCGTCTCCTTTACTTTACATTGCCCCTTATGCGGGAGCGGCAATTGCGGAAGAATTTGTCGAGCAAGGCCGGCATGTTTTTATTGCCTATGATGATTTATCAAAACAGGCGGTGGCTTACCGGGAACTTTCCTTGCTCCTAAGGCGGCCACCCGGGCGGGAAGCATATCCGGGTGATATATTTAATTTACATTCCCGGCTTTTGGAACGGGCCTGTAAACTGAATGACGGTTTTGGCGGAGGCTCTTTAACCGCCATCCCGATAATTGAAACTCAAGCAGGCGACGTTACGGCTTATATTCCTACCAATGTAATTTCCATTACCGACGGGCAAATATACCTAGAGCCCGACTTGTTTTACGCTGGTATCCGTCCGGCAATTAACGTTGGTCTTTCGGTATCCCGGGTAGGCGGGAAGGCGCAAGTAAAAGCCATGAAGCAGGTAGCCGGTAGTTTACGCCTGGACTTAGCCCAGTACCGTGAATTAGCAGCATTTGCTAAATTTGGTTCTGATTTAGACAAGTCCACTTTAGCCCGCTTAAACCGTGGGGAACATATGATGGAGCTTTTGAAACAAAATCAATATGTTCCTATGTCCACGGAAAACCAGGTGATTATTCTTTATGCAGGAGCTAACGGGTATTTAGATGATCTTCCTACGGAAAAAGTACTTAATTTTGAAGCGGAATTTTTAAAATTTACGCACCAAAACAAACCAGAAATAGGAGCAAGTATTGCCAAGACAGGCGAAATAAACAAAGAAACGGAAGAAAAATTAAAGAACGTCATAAATGAATTTAAGCAAAATTTTGTGTCTATGTTAACGTAAAAAATTAAAAAAGGGCATTTACTTATGGTTTGTTTATTTTAGTAAATCAAGTAATTAAAAGGTTATCTCTTATAATGAGGTGGTGAAAAAAAGAGGAAATGCTTAGTATACGCGATTTAAGGCGTAAAATAAAAAGTGTGGAAAGTACTCAGCAAATTACCAAAGCCATGAAGGCAGTGGCGGCCGCAAAAATGAGGCGGGCCCAGGAAGACGTTGTTTCTGCTCGTCCTTACGCCAGAAGACTTAGAGAAGTATTGGGGCGGGTGGCTATATCGGCAAGCAGTGTAAGGCACCCCTTATTAGAAGTGCGTGAACCGAAAAAAGTTGCTTTTTTGATTGTTACCGCAGACCGGGGCTTATGCGGGGGCTTTAATTCTAATTTAATTCGTCTTACCTCCCAGGAAGCAAAAAATTTTACCGAGGTTGATTTTATTTGCGCGGGGAGAAAAGGGCGTGATTTTTTTAGACGCTTAAGAAGGAATATTATCTTTGAGTATATTGGATTAGGAGAAACAGTTAGGGTTGATCAGGCCAGAGAAATAGCTGCTTTCGTCATGCAAAAGTACGAGCAAAAGGAATTAGATGTGGTCTACGTAACTTACAGTGAATTTGTTAACGTTTTAATCCAGCGGCCAAAAATAGCTAAGCTTTTGCCTATTGAACCACCGGAAGAATCTGGTGAGGTAAAAAAGGTAGACTATATTTTTGAACCTGAAGCAGAAGAAATTATGGCGGAAATGTTACCCATGTACGTAGAAAATTTTATTTTTCACGCTCTTTTAGAATCTAAAGCCAGTGAGCAAAGCGCCCGTATGACGGCAATGGATAATGCCACCGAAAATGCTAATGAAATAATTGGTCAATTAACCTTGCAAATGAATAAAGCCCGTCAAGCAGCTATTACCAAGGAGCTTTTAGAAATTGTTAGTGGTGCCGCGGCCTTAGAATAAATTTAAGAAGGTAAATTATTGTTGGTGGCACAGGCTTGCGGGGGGTAGGCATCCTGCCTGCCCGAAGCCTGTGTTTAAAGGTAAAGGAGGTATAAAACAATATATGAATGTTGGTCATATTGTTCAGGTTATTGGTGTAGTTGTAGACGTAAGGTTTCCTCCTGAGCAAGTACCGGAAATATATAATGCTTTACGTGTACCGCGCCAAGACCAGGATGAACTTATCCTGGAAGTGTCCTCGCACGTGTCAAATAACACCGTACGTACGGTGGCTATGAGTACCACCGATGGTTTGGTCCGGGGAATGGAAGTAATTGATACCGGCAGCCCCATCACCGTTCCGGTAGGCCGGGCCGTGTTAGGCCGCTTAGTAGATATTTTAGGCAAACCAATTGACGGAAAAGGGGAAATAAAAAGCGACTCTTACTACCCCATACACCGTCCGGCTCCAGCTATAGCTGAACAATCAACTCGCGCTGAACAGTTAGAAACGGGAATTAAGGTTGTTGACTTACTCGTTCCTTTCTTGAGAGGCGGCAAGATTGGTATGTTTGGCGGTGCAGGGGTGGGAAAAACAGTAGTAGTAATGGAATTAATTAATAATATTGCCAAGCAGCACGGTGGTATATCTGTTTTTGCGGGAGTAGGTGAACGAACCAGGGAAGGAAACGATCTTTATCTTGAAATGACTGAATCTGGCGTTTTAGATAAGACAACCCTGGTTTTTGGACAGATGAACGAACCGCCAGGAGCCCGCTTGCGGGTTGGATTAACCGGATTGTGCATGGCCGAATATTTCCGGGACGAGGAAGGGGCGGATACACTCTTATTTATTGACAATATATTCCGCTTTACCCAGGCTGGCTCTGAAGTTTCAGCTTTATTGGGCCGGATGCCCTCCGCCGTAGGATATCAACCTACTTTGGCTACCGAAATGGGCTTACTGCAGGAACGCATTACTTCCACCCGTAAAGGTTCGGTAACTTCCGTGCAGGCAATTTATGTACCGGCAGATGATTTGACTGACCCTGCACCGGCTACAACCTTCGCCCACTTAGACGCTACCGTAGTACTGAGCCGGCAAATTTCGGAGCTAGGAATTTATCCCGCCGTGGATCCGTTGGATTCTACGTCTCGAATTTTAGACCCGAATGTAATTGGTCAGGATCATTATGAAACAGCCCGGGGTATCCAAAAAGTACTGCAACGCTATAAAGAACTGCAAGATATTATCGCCATTTTAGGGATGGAAGAACTTTCTGACGAAGATAAGCTTGCGGTAGCCCGCGCTAGAAAGATACAACGTTACTTGTCGCAACCTTTCTTTGTTGCTGAAGCCTTTACGGGGTCACTAGGCGTATTTGTTCCCCTTAAAGAAACAATTCGTGGCTTTAAAGAAATCCTTGATGGAAAACATGATGATTTACCTGAAGAAGCTTTCTATATGGTGGGCCCGATTGAAGCAGCCGTGGAAAAAGGAAAGAAACTGATGGAGGAGAGTGCGTAAAATGGCCGAAAGCACCCAAAGCCTGGAGGTTGTTACCCCCCAGCGTAAAGTTTTTCGCGATGACGTTGAGTTTGTAATTGTGCCAGGCGCCGAAGGTGAGTTGGGCTTTCTTCCCAGACATACTCCTTTAGCAAGTACTTTAAAAATTGGTGAAATTAGGGTAGTTCACGAAGGAAAAAAATACAAAGGTTTTTTGGCCGGTGGCTTTGTGGAAGTCCGGGATAGCCGGGTAACTATTTTTACCAGAGCTGCCGAAAGGTCGGAGGAAATTGACCGGGGTAGAGCAGAAGCCGCCAAAGAAAGAGCGGAAAAACGTCTAACTGCCCGAACCCCAGATATTGATGTTGCCCGGGCGGAATTTGCTCTTAATCGTGCTTTGACCAGGTTAAAGATTTCCGAAAAATAATCGCAACCGAAAAATAGAATATTAAACCATAAAAGAAGCAGACCTATTTTTTCTTTTGAAAATGGGTCTGCTTCTTTTATTATAAGATAAACTTATGGTTAGATTAAACATAATATATTATATATGGGAATATAAATATAACTAAACACCCAAATCTTTTAAAAGGAGACTTTTTGTGCGCAGATTAGCCGGTTTTGTTTTTTTAATTTTTCTGCTTGGCTTAAGCCTGATTTACCTAAAAAAATACGGTATTTTAATCCCTGAGCAAAAAGAATTGCTCCAGGTAAGACTTTACCGGCACAAAACAGGTGAAATTATATCTTTGCCTTTAGAAGATTATATATACGGTGTAGTGGCGGCAGAGATGCCGGCCGCATTTCCGGAAGAAGCCCTTAAGGCGCAGGCCGTAGCAGCCCGGACGTATATTCTTAAAAGAATTAAAGCCGGCGGGTTGGCTAATAATATCCACCCCGGGGCAGATATTTGTGATGACTATCGTCACGGACAAGCCTGGGCATCACCTCAGGAAATGCGTAACCGGTGGGGTTTAATAGATTATTACCGTTACCACCAAAAAATAAAGCGGTCGGTAGAAAATACGCGCGGCACTGTTCTCACCTATCAGGGTCAACTGATTGACCCGGTTTACCATTCTTCTTGCGGGGGCCGGGGTACGGAAAATGCAGTTGAAGTATGGCAAGACGAAGTACCATATTTAAAAGGAGTTTCCTGTCCTTATTGTGCTGACCCGGCTCCGGTTCAAACGGTTAGTTTGAAAACATCTAAGCTTAATTATTTATTAAAAAGCATGTCTGCAATGGCTATAAATAAAGAAAATAGGCGGCCTCAACATTTACCGGCAAAAGAAAGTGCAGGCTTACAAAAAGAAAAAAATTTACCTTCTTTTGTTGTTTTAACGTTTACTACCTCAGGTCGCCCAAAAATTGTTTGTCTTAATGATCAAGTAATTTTAGCTACCACCATGCGAGATTTATTAGGTTTACGCTCTACAGATTTTACGTGGGAGACAACAGGGAACCAGGTGGAAATAAACACCCGGGGTTACGGCCACGCCGTAGGAATGTGTCAGTATGGAGCAAAGGGAATGGCCTTGCATGGCTGGACCTTTGCGCAAATTTTAACCCATTATTATACCGGAGTTGAGTTAACAAAGCTATGAATCCTGATTTAAGTGACCATAGATATATTAGCATATTTTATCATAAGGCAAGCATATAAATCTTATTAACCGTATAATGAAAAAATGTTTTAAAGTAAAGGATAGTTAACAAAAAATTATGCTAGTAACGGTAAAGTTAACAAACTAGGGAGGTTAGGCAATGCAGGGCTATATCCAAAAAAGGGTGTTGGATATTTGTGCCTATATTCTGGAGACTCAGGCCACTGTGCGTCAAGCCGCTCTAGTTTTTCAGGTAAGTAAAAGTACGGTGCATAAGGATATGACGGAAAGACTTCCATCGTTAAGTAAAAAACTGGCCCGGGAAATAAGGGTCGTTTTGGAACACAATAAAGCTGAACGTCATTTAAGGGGAGGAGAGGCTACCCGTAAAAAGTATAAAGGGATAACTTAAAATAATTAAAAAAATAGCCGGGCAAAGAGGAATTGTTCGAAAGATGTAGAATATTACCATGGATAGTCTAATAGTGTCCTTGCTTATTTTGGAAAGGAGAAAGGAAAATATATTTTATGCTCGGCTCATGTGCAGATATTGGTATTGATTTGGGCACGGCGAATGTGTTGGTATATGTTAAAGGAAAGGGGATTACTTTAAGGGAACCCTCGGTAGTAGCCATAAATAAAGATAATAAAAAAATTATTGCTGTTGGAGCTGAGGCGCGACGAATGTTAGGTCGCACCCCCGGAAACATTATAGCTATACGTCCCTTGCGCGGAGGAGTAATTACAAATTTTGAAGTTACCGAGAAAATGTTAAGCTATTTTATAAAAAAAACAAATGGACGAAAGCTCTTTTTCCGCCCCAAGGTAATGATTTGTATTCCAACTGGGATAACCGGGGTGGAGGAACGGGCAGTGCGTGAAGCAGCAATACAAGCCGGGGCAAGACAAGCCTATCTTATTGAAGAACCATTGGCTGCGGCGCTAGGGGCAAGTTTGGATATATCTTCACCTAAAGCAACTATGGTGGTGGATATTGGTGGTGGAACTACCGATATAGCCGTTCTTTCTTTAGGTGGAATTGTGTGCTGTAATTCCTTGCGTGTCGGAGGAGATAAGCTTGATGAGGCAATTATTCGTTACGTTAGGCGTGAGTTTAACCTGGCTATGGGAGAGCAAAGTGCAGAGGAAATAAAAATAAATATTGCTACCGCCTGCCTTACAAATCTAGAAACAAACATAAGCTATGAAGTTCGCGGGCGTGATTTAACTTTAGGTTTACCCAGGTCAGTTCAAATAACGCGCGTGCAGGTTTACGAAGCAATCAAAGAACCTTTAGCTCAAGTGGTGAGCGCGGTAAAAGATGTTCTTGAACGTACGCCGCCAGAGCTGGCGGCAGATATAGTTAATAAAGGCATTGTAATGACGGGAGGCAGCTCGCTTTTACACAACATAGACACTTTACTTAAAATAGAAACAAAGTTGCCTGTTTATGTAGCTGAAGACCCCATTTCGTGCGTAGCCCTTGGGACTGGCAAAGCGTTATCTATGCTAAAGCTACTATCTGGCAATATTAGTAAAAAATATTCCTATCTAGAAAACATAAGCTAAAAATTTATAATTAAACTAGATATTTTCGTAATACTCAATAGCCCGATCACCTAACATTTTGGCTACCCGGTAGTTTAAACCACCGGCTAAAAATAAACCTAGAAAAGGAATTATACGGGCCAGGGTGGAATGGGTAGTTATTCTTATGCCGAAGGAAACAAGCATTCTTTCGGTTAATGATACAAAAACATCCTTTGACATTTGGGTTACCGCCACGCGGGATAAGTTTTTCCCCAGGCCGCCGGTACCAGTGGCTAAAAGAAAAGCCCAAAAAACTTCCCGGTGGTAGTTTTCTCCCGTAAGGTCCCGCCCATAAACAGCAGCTATTTCAACTACCATATTAACCAGTAAATAGGTAAAGAGGGTCATATCAAGGACCATACCTAATACTAAAGCAATTACCGTACCTATTCCAGGTAAAATAGCCGGTATGGCCGAAATAAATCCCACCAAAGCACACCAGAAACACTTTTCCGAAATAAGTTTTTTAGCTAACTCCCGACAAGGCAAACCCGGATAAGTGGCCTTTAGGTGAAAAATTTTTTGTTGGATATTTTCTGTTTTTGGAGGATAAAAAGGGTTAAAATTAAACATATACTTTTAAAAATGATTTTAAATGGTAATGGGTAATTCCCAAATCCCCCAAATTTCACGGTAAATATTTGCTATTTCACCTAAAGTAGCTCCTTCAGCAGTTAGCCCCATAACCGAAGGCATAACATTTTTATTTTTTTCACAATCACGCCGGAGCCGATCTTTTAAAACAGCAATTTTTTGATTATCACGTTCTTCTCTTAGTTTCCTTAGTCTTTCCTTTTCAATATCGGCCGCCCAGGGATTTGTTTTAAACGGAACATGTCTTTCCTCTTCTTTAATAACATGACAATTTACCCCTATTATCCTTTCTTTGCTTTCAACAATTGACCTTTGTCTTTCGTTAAAAGCTTTACGCATCTCCTTATAAAGCCAGCCATTTATAAGTGCTTTTATAAATCCTCCTTGAGCCTCGATTTCCTTCATATAACCAAGAATACGATTTTCCATTTCATTAGTGATCCATTCTACATAATAAGAACCGGCAAGGGGGTCAATTGTATCAATTATTCCTGTTTCCTCCTGGATCGCTTGCTGGGTTCTTATGGCAATTCTTACCGATTCTTCGGCCGGCAAGCATATTGCTTCATCGTAAGAATTGGTATGCAGCGATTGACATCCGCCTAAAACTGCTTCCAGGGCTTGAATAGTAGTCCGGATAATGTTAACCATTGGTTGTTGGGCCGTAAGCGAACTTCCGGCAGTCTGAACGTGATATTTCATTGCTACTGAACGAGAATTTTTTGCTCCGTATCTCTCGGTAAGAAGCTTGGCCCATATCCGGCGGGCGGCTCTATATTTGGCAATTTCTTCAAAGAAATTTCGGTCGGCTGAAAGATGAAAAGCCAGCCGGGAAGCAAAATCATCAATTTTCCAACCCCGTTGCAGCAACTCTTCAATATGGTCAATGGCGGCCGAAAAACCAATAGCTATTTCCTGGAAGGCATTTATGCCGCCTTCCCGGCAATTATAGGTAGTAAAGTTTATCGGATTCCATTTAGGTACTTGTTTCATTGCCGTACAAAATTCTATTAAATCACAAGCAAGCTTTAACAACCTATCTGGAGAAATTGAATCCCGGCACATTAATGATAAGGGCATAGTTCCAATATCATTTTGTGTTGTACCGGCTATTTTAGTAAGAGGAACACCTCTTTTTTGAGCTACATTAAAATACATGGCGGATAAAGAAGTGGCTGTTACCTCCGTAACTAAAGCCACGCTTATTTTATCTATAGGCAACCCCTCTACCAAAGCCTCTACCCCTTTGATGGAATAAAGAGGTACTCCTCCCGTACCTACCTCCACCTCAGCGTCTACGCCGGGACTATCAGGGTCAAAGCCTGAGGTAGTAAGAATGTCGCAAGCGGCTGAAAAACCAGTTTCCCCTTCCTCGTAAAGCATCTTCCAGCGGGCATTTGTTTCTTCTGGGGTGCTAAATCCAGAAAACATTCTTATAGTCCAGGGCCGTTCCCTGTACATAGTAGGATAAACCCCCCTGGTGTAAGGATATGCTCCTGGAAAACCAAGGTCTTTTAGATAACCCTGGTCGGCTATATCGGAAGGAGTATAAATGTTTTTAACCTTAATCCCTGAGGGTGTTAACCGGTAAGCGTCGGCATCTTTTTGGCAACTGGTATTTTCAATCCATTTTTCTTTTTCTGCCTCAATTTTTTTGATTTCCTCTTCTTCAAACAATTTTGCCTTCCAGCTCCTTTATTTCCACCTTTTCCTGGATTGATTGGATAATTTTATCAGGCAGAGTTCCTGGTCCAAATACATCGTGTGCGCCAATTTGCTTTAACATAGCAAAGTCATGCTCTGGAATTGCTCCTCCTACTACTAAAATGAACTCCTTTTCCAGTCCTCTTTTTTTCAATTCCTCCACGAATTTTCTTATCCACGTAATATGGGCCCCTGAATGAATACTTAATCCTATAACATCAACGTCCTCTTGAACGGCCACATTAACCGCATTTTCAATAGTTTGAAAGCCGCCAAATATTACTTCCATACCGGCGTTTTTCAAAATGAGTGATACAGTTGTTACTCCCCGCCAATGACCATCTAACCCAACTTTTGCCGTTAAAACCCTTATCTTTTTATCCACGCAGTTAAATACTCTCCTTCCTTTAAATAGCAATTAAATAGCAATGGGTAACTCCCAAATACCCCAAATTTCACGGTATACCCTGGTTATTTCACCTAAAGTAGCTCCTTCGGCCGTAAGCTCCATTACGGTGGGCATTACATTTTTATTTTGGGCGCAGTCACGCCTTAGTTGATCAAGCAAGGTGGCTACCCTTTGGTTGTTCCGTTCCGCTCTTAATTTCCTGAGTCTCTCCTTTTCAATATCAGCAGCCCAGGGGTTTGTTTTAAATGGAATGGGTCTTTCTTTTTCTTCTTCCAGGTGACAGTTAACACCAATGACTTTTTCTTTTCCTTCTACAATTGCCTTTTGCCTCTCGTTAAAAGCCTTGCTCATTTCGTTAAACAGCCAACCGTTGCTGAGGGCTTTGACAAAACCCCCTTGGTTTTCAATTTCTTGCATGTAAACAAGGATACGTTTTTCAATTTCGCTAGTTAACCACTCTACGTAATAAGAGCCGGCTAGTGGGTCAATAGTATCTACAACTCCTGTTTCTTCCATAACTACCTGCTGTGTTTTTACGGCTATCTTTACGGCTTCTTCGGAAGGCAAACATATTGCTTCATCATAAGAGTTAGTATGTAGAGATTGACAGCCCCCCAGAACAGCCTCCAGAGCCTGAATTGCGGTTCTGGCAACGTTAACCAGGGGCTGCTTAGCGGTTAAAGAGCTGCCTGCTGTTTGAACGTGATACTTCATGATAATTGAACGGGGGTCTTTTGCCCCATACCTTTCAGTTATTATTTTGGCCCATATCCGGCGGGCGGCTCTATATTTGGCAATTTCTTCAAAGAAATTGCGGTCGGCGGAAAGGTGAAAAGCCAGCCGGGAAGCAAAATCATCAATTTTCCAACCTCGCTGCAGCAACTCTTCAATATGGTCAATGGCGTTAGTAAAACCAAAAGCTATTTCCTGAATAGCATTAATGCCCCCTTCCCGGTAATTGTAAGTGGTAAAATTTATCGGGTTCCATTTAGGGGCCTGTTTCATAGCCGTACAGTATTCAATCATATCGCAAGCAAGCTTTAAAAGTTTATCAGGTTTTAAAGAATCATAGGTTATATAACCAATGGTCATTGTACCTAGGTCATTTTGGGTGGTACCGGCCACTTGACTTAAGGGAACACCTTTATTTTTTGCTACGTTAAAGTACATTGAGGTAAGACCAACGGCAGTCATTGGTTCTGTTACCAGGGCTACACTAATGTCTTTTATTGGTAAATCTTTAACTAGCGCTTCAACACCTTTTATGGAATAAAGAGGCACTCCTGATGTTCCTACTTCTACTTCGGCATCTACCCCTGGAGTATCAGGGTCAGTACCGTTAAAAGTAAGTACGTCAACGGCGGCCGAAAAACCGGTTTCGCCAGAATTGAGGAGCATCTTCCACCTTTCGTTTGTTTCTTCCGGGGTGGCAAATCCAGAAAACATCCTTACTGTCCAGGTCCGTCCCCGGTACATGGTGGGATAAACTCCCCTGGTAAAAGGGTAACTTCCTGGGAAACCAAGATCTTTCAGATAGTCTAAATTACTGACGTCCCTTGGGGTATAAAGGTTTTTAATTTTAATCCCAGAAGGAGTATTACGAAATGTTTCTGCATCTTGCTGACAGCCTGTTTTCTCAATCCATTTTTCTTTTTCTACTTTAATTTTAGAAATGTCTTCCTCTTTAAACACAAACTATCACCTCCAGCTTAATAATTAAAAAAATAAATATAATGAAATAATAAACTAATTTTTAAATTTTGTAAACTAATTTTACGGTAAAGATGTTACTTTAACTTCTAATATGAAATAAATTAATATTCTTTGGTTATAAAGCCAGAATATTGCTTCCTTATGGAAAATGTTTTAAAATAAGCTAAAGAATTAATTTTTAGGAGTGGGAAAATGCAATACCATGAACAAATTGTTAATTTGGCTAATCTTTTAAAAGAGTGTAACTATAATTTTGCTTTAACCGGGGCTGGCATAAGCACGGAAAGTGGGATTCCGGATTTCCGTAGCCCGGGCACAGGCTTATGGACAAAAATTGACCCGGTAAAAGCGGCTACTTTAAGCGCTTTGCGACGTGACCCTAAAAGTTTTTATGAAATTAATCTTCCGCGCTGGGTAACTTTTACTGAAGCAAAGCCTAATGAAGCTCACGTAGCCCTGGCCCATTTAGAAAAATTAGGCTATATAGAGGGAGTAGTTACGCAAAATGTGGATGGCCTACACCGTAAGTCAGGGTCAGAAAAAGTATGGGAAGTGCACGGTCATTTCCGCACCTGTCACTGCATGAAATGTGCGGTAAGCTACCCTTTTGATCTCCTGGTAACTAAATTCAATCATAACCAAAACCCGCCCCTTTGTGATGCCTGTAGTGGCGTACTCCGTCCTGACGTGGTATTATTTGAGGACCAAATGAGCGAGGATTTTTCTCAAGCCTCCCAGGCTTTGTCCGGCTGTCAATTGATGATTGTAGCCGGTAGCAGTTTACAGGTTTATCCTGTGGCAAATTTACCCCGTTTGGCCCGTCGTTTAGTAATTATTAACCGCGAGTCTACCCCCTGGGATGCTCAGGCTGAATTAATCTTGCCTTATTCAACGGGTCAGGTTTTTAGAGATTTAATGACTGAATTAGGGGAGCCTCTTTAAGACGAAACGATATTTAAACCAACGTTTGCTATTACCGGAAGGTGATCAGATCCTTCAGCCGGTAAAATAAAGGTTGTATTTACCTCCCAGTCTTTTGACAAAAGGATGTAATCCAGACAAAACTGAGGCTGGTTGGCCGGAAAAGTAGCGCAGTTGTTGTGAACAACTGGCTTGGCCGGTTGGAAACAAGATAAAAGAGGTTTTAATTCTTTAGCCGCAAAAGAGGCATTTAAATCTCCGGCTAAAATAAAAGGTAGGTTTAAAGCGGTGGCGAGATGAAGAATTTCTTTAACTTGAAAAGCACGCTCCCTGCTGCTTAATCCTAAGTGGGTATTAAGAAAAATAATTTTTTGTTTTGGGCAAGCTATTAAGGCTAAAAGCAGGCCCCGCTTTTCTTTAAATGAGAGAAGGGGATAGTTGTGGTAAGCTAAAATAGGATAACGGGACAAAATAGCGTTTCCGTACCGCATTACCCAAAAGTAGCGCATATTAACCCCAAAAACAAAGTTCATTTTTAAGAAACGGGCCAAATAACGGGCCTGGTGACGAAAACGACTGCGCCAGAAGTAGCTATCCACTTCCTGAAGGGCAATTATATCGGCTTTAATTTGCTGAATTTCCCGGGCTAGTTTACGTAAGGATAGTTTTTCGTTAACGTCCCGGCCCGAATGAATATTGTAAGTAAGCAGGCGCAATTTATTTTTTTCCTTCTTAAAGTTCTAAATGATACTTACCGAAATTTGAGGATGAGAAAATAACCTATTTTTTAATCGGGAATTTGAATTTATTTGGCTCTAGATATTTTATTTACAGACGAAAGAAAAGGATAATAAAAATAATGAGTGTAGCTATTTTAGGGATAGAAACTTCCTGTGACGAAACCGCCGCCGCAGTTGTGGTAGACGGGGTAACAATTCGTTCAAATATTATTTCCTCCCAGGTAGAAATTCACCAAAAATTTGGCGGTGTTGTGCCCGAAGTAGCCTCCCGCAAACACCTGGAGTTAATTAACGGCGTAATTCAGGCTGCTTTAGAAGAAGCCGGTTTTAGTTTTAAAGAGCTTCGGGCCGTAGCCGTTACCCACGGCCCAGGGCTGGCCGGAGCTTTATTAGTGGGTATAGCCGCGGCTAAGGCCATAGCTTACGCTTTAAATATTCCTTTGTTGGCCGTTAATCATTTAGAAGGACATATATACGCTAATTTTATTAGCCGGCCCGACTTGCCATTTCCTTTAATTTGTCTGATTGTTAGTGGCGGACACACCGAATTAATTTTAATGGAACGTCACGGCAGCTACCAGTTAATAGGCGGTACCCTGGATGATGCCGCGGGAGAAGTCTTTGATAAAATAGCCCGGGTTTTAAAGTTAGGTTATCCTGGTGGACCGCTTATTGAAGAAATAGCGCGTCAAGGAAAAGAAGAGGCCATTTTTTTCCCCCGGGCCTATTTAGCCGAAGACAGCCTGGACTTTAGTTTTAGCGGCTTAAAAACAGCGGTAATTAATTACTTACGAAAAAGCCAGCAAAAAAACGAAACGATAAATCCGGCTGACGTGGCGGCCAGTTTTCAAAAAGCCGTATTTGACGTTTTAGTTGATAAAACCTTTGCTGCTGCCGCCCGGTACGAGGTAAAAACAGTTGTTTTAGCCGGCGGGGTAGTGGCAAACAGACAGTTAAAGGCTCAGTTTTTAGAGCGATCAAATAAGGAAAAAGTCGGAGTTGTTTATCCGGAACCGGTGTTTTGCACGGATAACGCGGCGATGACTGCGTGCGCGGGGTACTATAAATATTTGCGGGGGGAACAGGCCCCCCTTTCCTTAAACGCTACCCCCGGGCTAAAGCTCGGGGTAGTTTAGCTAAAAAAACCGCTACAAGTAAATTGAAGCAACCTACAAAAAAGGAATTCTTATGGCCAAGAACGAACTGCGCAAAAAAGTATTAGCCTTGCGCAAATCTTTAAGTCTTAAAGAGGCAGAAGAAAAAAGCACGCTGGTTTTAACAAATTTACTTACCCTGCCCGCGTATCGTCACGCGGGTACGCTTATGACCTACGTAGATTTTCAAAACGAAGTAGGAACAAAGGAACTAATCGGCGAATCGTTAAAGCGAGGTAAGCGGGTGGCTGTCCCGTTTACTGATGTGACTAATTGCCGGCTTATCCCTTCGCTTTTGAAGTACTCATGGGCTGAATTGGTCCCGGGAACGTGGGGTATCCTTGAACCCGCCCCTGACCGGTTGCACCCGTTAAAACCAGAAGATTTAGATTTGGTAGTTGTGCCGGGTATAGCCTTTGACTTTAAAGGTAACCGTTTGGGTTACGGAGGTGGATTTTACGATCGCTTTTTACCTCAAACAAGGCCGGATACGGTAATTTTAGCTTTAGCTTTTGAGCTTCAAGTATATCCGGAAATTTGTAACCGTCCGCATGATTATAGGATGCATTTTATAGTAACCGAAAAAAGAATAATTAAATGTGGTCTTTTAAAAAAGTAGAAAGGACTGAGTATTGTAATTGAGGAATAATTTAACGTAAAAATAGTTAAACTACAGGTAAAGAAAAAATCTAAAGAAAAAAGGAGGTAAAATTTTTGCTAAAGTATACCTGGATAGGAATTATACTTGGTATCTGGTTAATAATTGCGCCATTTATATTGGGGTACGCGCAAAATATAACCGCAATGTGGAATGATATTATTTTAGGTATTTTGGTGACTGCAGGGTCGTACGCTTTGATGACGGAAGAAAGAAGAGGAACCAGGATAAAGAGCGGGGAAATAGAAACAAAATAAGTAAGCTAAGTAAGCAAGGAAGCTAACAATAAAACCCCTTTAAAACCCCTTTTTTCCAAAGTAAATTTGCCTGAGTATTTTGCTTTGGAAGATTTAAGGGGTTTTGAATATATTTTAGTTTTTAGTATACAGGATAGTGAAAAAATGATAAAATTATTGGGAACTTAAGGGGTACGGAGGATGAAATGGGAAATATTAGTTTTGAGGAAGCTCTAAATCGGTTAGAAACGGCGGTAAAAGAGTTGGAAGATGGACAGTTGCCTTTAGAGAAGGCCCTGGCTTTGTTTGAAGAGGGAATGCGGTTGTCAAAATTCTGCTATCAGCAGCTTGAAAAAGCAGAAACAAGAATTTTAGAATTAATGACGGATGAAAATAAAGGTATGGTTTTAAAGGAAGCCGCCTTAAATTTTAAAGTGAATAGTTAACTATTTAATTTAGTAATTGGCCGTTAGCAGCAATCAGTTATCAACTGGCTGTTGAGGATTAAGTGTTTATGTTTAATTTAAAGGAGCTTAACAATTGGACTTTTACGCCGAACTAAAACAAAAAGTTGCTTTAGTAAATGAAGCTTTAAACGAATTTTTACCCGCCGCAGATGTTTATCCGCCGGTAATTCACCAGGCAATACGCGAAGCTGTATTTGCCGGAGGGAAACGCTTACGCCCTGTTTTGGTTATAGAAGCAGCCGAAGTAGTTGGCGGCACTCCTAAAATGGTACTGCCTGCCGCGTGTGCCCTTGAATTAATCCATACTTACTCATTAGTTCATGACGATTTACCGGCTATTGATAATGATGATTTTCGGCGGGGAAAGCCTACCTGTCATAAAATTTATGGGGAAGCAGTGGCGATACTGGTTGGTGACGCTTTACTAACCCTGGCCTTTGCTCTTTTAGCCCGTAATGCCACCCTGTCTTTAGCCCCGTTAAATAAGGTAGTTCGGGTAATTGTGGAAGTAAGTGCCGCAGCCGGGACGAAAGGCTTAATCGGAGGGCAGATGGTAGATATTTTGACCACCAATGCTCCGGTAGATGCTACTACTTTAGAATATATTCACCGGCATAAAACAGGGGCTTTATTTAAAACAGCAGTGAGGGCCGGAGCTGTTTTAGCCGGAGCAGATGATTATTCCTTGAATGCTTTAACCCAATACGCTGAAAATTTAGGCCTGGCTTTTCAAATTCAAAATGACATTTTAGATGTAACCGGAGATATGGTTCAATTAGGCAGGCCGGCCGGGGGTGATTTAAAAAATAAAAAAAATACCTATGTTTCTTTTTTTGGTTTAACCAAAGCAAGAGAAAAGGCCGGCCGGGCGGCAGAAGCCGCGTTGCAAGCCCTGACTCCTTTTAAGGAAGAAGCAGATTTCTTAAGGGAACTGACAAAATTTATAGTTAATAAGAGCTAAACAAAAATATTAATCCATTTAATATCCTGAGCATACTTATTAACCTATAAAGTGTTTTAGCTTTTTTTGTACTAATGTTGAAGATTTCTTTTTTTATGATATAATTATTGTGAACATCATTAAAAAGGTTAATTCAAACAAGGCAAGTGATGCAGTATCCTAGTCGGAATGTCTTTTTCGAAGGCGGGGCTAAAAATCCGTTAAAGGCACATCGATGAAGTCCCTGGTGCTGGCTGCCGACGCCCAGTTGGGGGTTGGTACTGGGGGTTAAGAAGGTAGGGCGAGCTGCAAGGGCATGCAGGCGTTGACCCTGCCTTCGCGGAGACCTAAGTTTGTGGAGCAGCTATCTCTTTTGGGTAGTGAGTCTATGGCTTGGGGTGTGAACCTGCATGTGGTAGCAAGCTGCGTGCAGTGTAGCCCGCCTTGAGTGGTAACGGTGGATGAGTTTTAAAAAGGCTGACTTTTAGTTATAGGCCTATAAGCAAAAAGTCGGTCAGACTGAAACCGTTATTGCAAAAGAGGCTAGAAGAAGGTACACTTCGTTGAGGAAAACTCCTAGGCTGTCTGGGAAGCCAGGACAATGCAGGAATTACAGTATGGACTAAGTGGTAATCCAGTCCCAGGTGCGGCAACGTATGGAAACAATCTTAAAGGGAAACCGCTGGGATGGCGACAGCCAGTGATTGTTTGGGAAAACCTGCTGGACCTAAGCCATAATATTTACCTGCGTTGTTATCACTTGCCTGTTTTTTATAACATATTTTGTAACTATTCAGGTAGACACAGAGGTCCAATTGATAGTTTTTCGTGGATAGTTTTTAGTTTTTAGTCTCAACATTGGTACTTCCTTTTCTGTAAACTAAAAACTGTCAACTACCTACTACTAGAGATCTGCAAGTCTGGCAAAAAAACTTTGTGCCTCTGTGCCTTTGCCCCTATGAATCTGAGTAGTTACCATGTTTTTGTATATATAGTATATATATTTAAAAACTATCAAAAACTTTAATTAATGGTATATGAGGTATATTATTTTTGCGGAGCAGTAAGTCCAGTGTTTCTAACCGCTATATTATACTTATAGGCTTGGTCTCATTTTTAATAGCTATAGTCATGTTTTGGTTAACCCAGGCATTAGCCGAGGTTTCTAAAGGTGTTTTTTTATCTTTTATTTTTTTAGTTTTTTTTATTCTGATCAATATTTTAAGTGATATTTTAGGTACAGCCGTAACTGCCGCTACCGAAGCTCCTTTTCACGCCAAAGCCGCCAATAAAGTGGCCGGAGCAGTGGAAGGAATGTTTTTTATCCGTAACGCTGATAGAGTGGCTAATATATGTAATGATGTGATTGGCGATATTGCCGGCACATTGAGCGGGGCGCTAGGTATTACTGTTGCTTTACAGCTTCTTTTTTCCTGGCCCAAAATTGGCGAGATTTGGTCAAGTGTTCTTATGACCGGCCTGATTGCCGCGTTAATCGTAAGCGGGAAGGCCGCGGGGAAAAAAATAGCCTTAAGCCGGCCAAATGATATTGTGTTTATGGCCGGAGTATTTCTGGCGGCCGTAAAAAAGTTACGCCGCTAACTTGAAGATTTTAAATTTAAAAAGGTTGGTTAAACTGCCCGGTGGATAAACTTTTACCGTTAATTAATTCTCCTGAAGACATTAAAAGGCTTAATTTAATTCAACTACAGCAATTAGTCCAGGAAATCAGGCAGGAAATAATTGATACGGTGGCTCAAAACGGAGGCCACCTGGCTTCTAACTTAGGGGTAGCGGAGCTTACCCTGGCTTTGCATTATGTTTTTAACACTCCCGCGGACAAAATTGTTTGGGATGTGGGGCACCAATGTTACACCCATAAGCTCTTAACCGGGAGAAGAACTAAATTTCATACTTTACGAAAATTTGGGGGGCTGAATGGTTTTCCTTCTCCCGAGGAAAGTCTTTATGATATTTTTGCTACGGGGCACAGCAGTACCTCCATTTCCGCCGCTTTAGGTCTGGCTTTAGCGCGGGACTTAAATCAAGAAACATTCCACGTAATTGCGGTAATTGGCGATGGAGCATTAACGGGAGGAATGGCCTTTGAAGCCCTAAATCACGCCGGGCACTTACAGACGCGTTTAATTATAATTTTAAATGATAACGAGATGTCTATTGCTCCTAACGTAGGAGCCCTGTCTGGTTACTTAAGCCGCCTGCGGGCCGACCCTAAATACTTGCGCCGTAAGGAAGAAATTGAACAAATATTACGCAAGTTACCGGCCATAGGTCCAAAAATGGTTAAGATCGGGGAACGGCTTAAAGAATCCATAAAACACTTAATGGTGCCGGGAAAGTTTTTTGAAGAACTTGGTTTTACTTATTTCGGACCTATAGATGGCCATAATTTAGAAGAATTAATTTCTCTTTTTCAAAAAATCCAAACAATTAAAAAACCGGTTTTAATTCATTTGATAACCCGGAAAGGAAAAGGTTATTTGCCGGCCGAAACTAATGCCGATAAATTTCACGGCGTAGGTCCACTTGAACTGACCGGTAAAAAGCCTGACCGCAAGAATAATCCTGTTTCATACACCGAAGTTTTTGGACGTACCCTGGTTGACTTAGCCCAGGAAAAAAAAGAAATTGTGGCCGTTACCGCGGCTATGGCTTCTGGGACCGGCTTAAATTATTTTGCGCAAGCTTTTCCCGGGCGTCTTTTTGACGTGGGTATTGCTGAACAACATGCCGTTACCCTTAGCGCCGGCTTAGCTACCGGAGGTTTAAAGCCGGTGGTGGCAATTTATTCTACTTTTCTGCAGCGGGCTTATGACCAAATATTGATTGATGTTTGTTCGCAAAAATTACCGGTTACTTTTGCCGTTGACCGGGGTGGTCTGGTAGGGGAAGATGGGGCAACCCATCACGGGATTTTTGACTATACCTATTTACGGTCCATGCCCAATATGATTGTGATGGCCCCGGCTGACGAGGATGAACTCCGCCACATGCTAAAAACCGCGCTTGAATATCCGGGTCCGGCCGCCTTGCGTTACCCGCGCGGACCGGGGCAAGGTAAACCTATGCTTGGAAAGCCGGTAAATTTGACGATCGGGAAAGCAAAGGTTTTACGCGAGGGGGATGATCTTACCTTACTCGCGGCAGGAAGCATGGTGTTAGTAGCAACCGAGGCAGCTAATAATCTGGCCAAGTTGGGGATTGAAGCCGCGGTAATTAACGCCCGTTTTATTAAACCTTTGGACGAGGAAACTATTCTTGCTTACGCCTTAAAAACAAAAAAAATAATTACCATTGAAGAAAATATTTTAGCCGGTGGTTTTGGAGCCGCCGTTTTGGAACTTTTAACGATTAAAAATTTATTTAATATTTCCGTTAAATGTCTTGGTCTTCCGGTGCAATTTATCCCGCACGGAAACAGAGAGACGTTGCTTTCTTTTTGCGGCTTAACCGCTGACCAGGTGGTGGTTACGGCAAGGTCCCTTTTAAACTATAGCGGGCAACTTAAAGCCTCACCAAGTTATTCACAGGGCAGGTTCTAAGAAGATAGAGACTAAACAAAGGTTGGACCAAATACTAGTCGAGAAAGGATACTTTGTCAGCCGCCAAGCTGCCCGGGCGGCCATAATGGCGGGACAGGTAAAAGTAAACGGGCAAAAAATTTGTAAGTCTGGTTACAAGTTGGGTGTTAGCGCCTGTTTGGAGGTTGTTTGTCCGCCTTCTTACGTTAGTAGAGGCGGTCTAAAATTAGCCTCGGCTATCCGCAATTTTAAACTGGATTTGCAAAATAAGGTCATTATGGATGTTGGTGCTTCAACCGGCGGTTTTACTGATTGTGCCTTGCAACACGGGGCTAAACTGGTTTTTGCGGTTGATGTTGGTTACGGCCAGTTAGCCTGGAAGCTGCGGGTTGACCCCCGGGTAGTGGTCCTGGAAAGAACAAATATTCGTTATTTAACGCCCGAAAAAATTAACGGACCTGTTGATTTTGTAACCATTGATGTTTCTTTTATTTCCTTAACCAAAGTTCTGCCTGTTTTAGAAAAATTTCTTTCCCCTTTGGCCCAAGGAGTAGCCTTAATTAAACCCCAGTTTGAGGCCGGCCGCCATAAGGTAGGCAAAAAGGGGGTGGTAAAGGACCCTTTGGTTCATCAGGAGGTTATTACCAATATATGCCGCACGATTAACGAGTTAGGCTGGGGGGTAAAAGGATTGGATTTTTCACCCCTTACCGGACCGGCAGGAAATATTGAGTACCTGGTATGGTTTAATTCTGAAGCGTTAAATTCAGTGGAGCCGGAAAAAGAAATAACTAAGGTTGTAGAAAAGGCCCACCTCTATTTTAAGCAAAGCTAGCTGTTTTCGACGGTCAGCTAATCAGTTAAAAATTGTAACTACTCAGGTTCATAGGGGCAAAGGCACAGAGGCACAAAGGGAAATAAAAACAGGTTGTTTAGGCTATAGGCTATAGGCTGTTAGTCGCGCATAATTTCCTCCTACAGCCTAACTGCCTACAGGCTATCCACCTGAATAGAACGAATGCTTAGCAGTTTAATCAGAAAGTTAAGCAGCAAATAGGCAAAATAACCTTGTGCCTTTGAATCTCTGTGCCTACCTGAATAGTTACGATTATTACGTCTTAATATTAGGGAAATAAAGTAACTGCTGCGGATTTTAGTTTCGGAAGCATCGAATGAAGATTGGGGGGAATTAAGAATAAAGCGAAAAATATTCATCTTTTTTTTGGCCGTCCTTTTCTTGAGTCTTGCCAGTTGCCCATACCAGGCTAGGGCAGCAAATGAGTTACCTTACTTAAGTATTCATAACAATTTAGGTGTTCCGCAAAACATAAAGCGGTATTTTTACGAAAGTAACGGGCAAAAAGAAACAATTGTTATTGTACCTCAATACAAAGACATTTCCGGTAATGAACCAATAAAAGCAATAACCAAAGGAGAAAAGTCTGAAAGAAATGCTTTCATTAAGGTTTTGTGCCTTGAGCGAAGCGAAAGGCATGGTAATAATAAATTATGCAAAAATTATTGCCGCTCCTTACCTGAAAAATAAATCTCTCATTCATATGGAATATGTGAAAGAGGGGCTGGTTTTCTTTGTCCCGCAAAACATCACCTTTAAAGATAAGCTAGGGAGAAAAACTTACCTTCCTTACCCCGCAGGAATCACCCCCGGCTTGGCAACCAGTCCCTGGGAGAAAGGTTTTTTTCTGTTTCGGACGGGGAAAAGGTATATTTCCTGGTGCGCAATTCAGCAAAGCTTTATCTTTTTGACCCCCAGGCAAAAAAGATGGTTTTTCTGGCCAGTTTAAAGGAATTTAAGAATGATTCCTTACCCTTTTTTTCAGCCGTTAAACTTCCTGGCGGCTATAGTTTAATTTCTCTTTTAGAATCTTTTGGCGAACCACACCTTGGCTCTGCCGGCCATTGCCTGCTCATTAAAAATAACCGGCTAAAAGGATACTGGAGAAATAACTCCTATGGCGGAGGAAGCGTCCTGCCGGTCTGGGCCGAACAAAATATTCTGGTAGCTACCCAAAAAGACCAAATGGCCGTCTATTCTTTACCTTCTTTCACCGGTATAAAAAAATTAACCTTGAACTTTAAAAATCCCGGGGTTGTCCGGGCTTCCAAAGATTACGTGGTTTTGCGGGACAATGAGCAAAATGTTTTGCACCTGCTTGATCTGTCTACCGGAGAAGGGCAAACCCCTTTTGAAACTATCTTTTCCGAGGAAGAAAAGGCATTATTGGACAAAAAAAAGAAGGAATCCTGGTTTACCTATCCCGACTTTGCAGACTGCCTGGCTATTAACGGGGATAATTTTACCTTTGTCCGGCATGAAGAAGACCCGCTTGAGCTTATACTAAACGGCAACCATTATGGTTATAGTGGATATTGTTATAAGACCTACCGGTACAACTATAACTTTAAAACCAAACAGTATACCAAAAAAGAAGCGGCCCCGGGCGAATATGCAAATATTACCAGCCGACAAAAGCTGGTCAACGATAAAGGCCTTGACCTGAGCATAATTGAAAACGGAGAAACCCTTTCTGTTTACGCCAACGATAAGGTAGTAAGCACCTTTGATTATCCCCGCCGCTTCCTGGGAACTTACGTTAGGGATAACACCGGTATTGTTACCTATTATCTGGAAAACATCTTAGAAAACGGGGAAAAAACCGGTATGCTTACTTCTTTTACCTCCGCTTTGACTTCCAGTTATGTTCCCAATGAGAAAAAGAAAATAGTTAGTTTGCCGCCTAAATCCTATCCTTTTATCCTGCAAGAAGCTGTGGCCGCGGTTCCTTTTAACAAAAGCCTATATTTAATAGCCAAAAATAAGGTATTTAAAGTTTCTAACGGGAAAATATTAAAGGTGATTCCGGTAACCAATATTGTTAACTATGCGGTAGGCGAAAATATACTGTACCTTTATAGTAAAGATAAGGCTTGGACCATTAATCCCCAAGACAAAATCCGGTACTTAGACTCCGCCGGCTTTGGTTTAACTGACCTGGCTAAGGTGCTTTTGGACAGCAAATTTATAGACCCCGGGGCTAAAATTAAAACCATAGAAGAAAAAACAAAGGATAAAGTGTTAAAAGCCGGCGTTTACCATTTAGGGCTAGTCTGTTCTCAAG
Organism: Peptococcaceae bacterium SCADC1_2_3; assembly: GCA_000681355.2. GTDB lineage: Bacteria > Bacillota > Desulfotomaculia > Desulfotomaculales > Nap2-2B > SCADC1-2-3. The sequence goes on along the minus strand of JJNX02000004.1, from coordinate 1,154 downwards.
ACTGTTACTACGTAGAAGCAGAGTTTAGTGCCGGTAAGAAAGGCTACTACCTTTTATTTAAAGGTTCTCTCTTGGAACTTCCTGATACTCTTAAGGGAAAAAAATACTTTATCTATGAGACAACAGAAAAAATATACAGTACATCCATATGGAAACTCCATAAACTTATTATTACCACCCCAAGGGAAGAGTGGGAATACTGGTATAAAATTACGATGCTTAGCCAAAAACCACATTACTATTAAAGGAATAGAATCAGAAAAAGAAATAAACGACCGGGTAGCCCTATTACGTAAATTTGGGTACAAAATAGGGTAACAATAAATTATAAAGCCGCAGTATTTTTCCGGAGAAGGATGACCCTTTTAAAGAAATGAACTTAGAAATCCGAAACAGGAAGGAGGTTAATCTTATGGAATCTAATGTTACTGTATTTGCCCAAATTTATAGTTTTGTTCTTTTACTATGCTCTCTTTTTTTACTTATTTTTGTTCCGGTATTATTGCTCAAGTTAAACAAAAGAGTGAAGAATATTGAAGACATTGTTACCGGGTTGCAAAGACACAACGAAAAAACCAGTGAATAGGATTAATAAAAAACTAAAGGAATAACTTGGGTTAGACTACTTTGAAGGGCGGTCCTGGTTAGGGTGACACCATCACGTTACTATGACGATGATAGACTTTGACTTTTTAACACCAGAGATGGTACTTCTTAAAAAAGACTAATGGGTTGATTATCCCGAAAATCAGGATCAGAAGCAGGGGGACATACCTTTTGCTTCCTTGTTTAGGCCTTAAAGACTATATTTTGACTTAATCCGGTTACCCTTGGCAATTTATCGCTGTGTTGCCCCTTCAATAACCTTGATCCGCCTGAGTATCTCATCACGCTTTTGTTTCTCAATGGTTCGCAATATCGTTACTGGCTCCCCATTCAAAGTAGCTTAAATCTCTGCTTTTACTTCACCATCGGTTTTCCTTTGTTTGATTTTATCATCAAGGCATGTATCCCGGATTTCCATTTTCCTGACTTTATCAGTTCACCTGGCGTAAACCCGCATGAAACCTGGAAATTAAAAAACAAAAGTGTGCATTTTGCCACTACATCGATTCATTTATTTTACAAAGTCAATTCCTCCGCAGGCGTAACAT